>JALZWC010000605.1 GCA_023300255.1 Saprospiraceae bacterium
CTTCTTAGAGGAGGAGCTTGCAGAGCAAGTGAACCGCAAAGCGGACGGGCTTGCTGGGCAGGTTAAAATGGCTAATTTATTCTTACTCTTTGCCTTAGTAAGTAGAAAACAACTTAACCTTCTTGATAAGTTATTTTTTCGTCCTTACAAAAAATATAAATTCAATGATTATTAAAAATGTTATTTTCCTAAGTCTAGTACTATTTTTAATAGCTTGTAATACAACACAAGAAACTGTAGCTATACCTATACCCACCAAACAAAGCGTATTACAAAAAGAAACAACCGTAAAAACCAATACCGCATTAACCAATGCCATTGCAGCAGCAGAACCAGGAGAAGAAATTGTCCTAGCGAATGGTGTTTGGAAAGATGTAGCTATCAACTTTATAGCAAATGGAACCGAAGATGCGCCTATCACCATTCGAGCGGAGACAGCAGGAAAAGTTTCTATAGAAGGACAATCCTATGTGAAGTTTGGAGGGGATTATCTAACAATAAGTGGACTACATTTTAAAAATGGCTACTCACCAGAAAGAGCTATTATTACCTTTAGACCAGACAATGAAACAGTTGCTAATCACTGTCGAGTTACTAATTGTGTCATTGAAAGTTTCAATCAACCAAATAGAGATAAAGTTGATCTTTGGGTAGCATTTTGGGGAAGACATAATAAACTAGATCATTCTTACATTGCTGGAAAAACCAATAAAGGACCAACGATCCGTGTAGATATAAAAGGCAATGAAAGTATTAATAATTATCACCAAATTGTCAACAATCACTTTGGACCTAGACCAAGAAAAGGAGGGCCAAGTGCAGAAACTATCCAGATTGGAGATAGCTATACTTCTATGTCACCTAGCTATACGAATGTCTCCAACAATTTATTTGAAAGGTGTAATGGAGAAGTAGAAGTAATTTCTAGTAAGACCAATTTTAACGAATTTAGAAACAATGTTTTCTATAAATCTGAAGGATCATTAGTTACAAGACATGGTAATTACTGCCTAGTTGATGGTAATTATTTCATTGGAGATGAGAACACCAATGTAGGAGGTATTAGATTGATTGGTACAGGGCATTGGGTCGTTAATAATTATTTCTATAACCTTAAAGGGGAAGCTTTTAGAAGTCCTCTAGCAGTGATGAATGGCATACCAAAATCTCCCTTAAATAGATATATTCAAGTAACGGATGTAGTGGTAGCCCACAATACTTGGATCAATTGTAAATCGCCTTTACAATTTGGTGTAGGTTCGAATATTAGCCAAAAAGATGTATTGCCTAAATCAGAAATTCGGTCAGCGGTACCGATTAGAACGACGGTTGCTAATAACTTGATTTATAACGAAGTGGGAGATAAGCAACCTATTGTCGCACATGATAAAATCGATAAAATTAAATTTAAAAATAATATCATAAGTAACCAAAATGTTTCTTTCGATGCACAAGAAGGCTTTGCGACTGCTGTAATGAAAACAACAGAGGTATCTGAAAATATTTTTGTGCCTTCTTCTAGTTTTGTCAATACAGACATCTACAAAGGATTTAATTTTGATAAAATAGATAAAGATGTATTTGGTAATAATCGAACAGTAAATAATGCCATTGGTGCGATGGTTTCTTCTACAGGTGTACCGAAAAATATTTTAAATAAAAAACAATATGGAACAAACTGGTATTCTAATGAACAAGCAGCAATAGTTCCACAAACACATGTAGCGACTACTCAAGATTTAGTATTAAAAATTGAAAAAGCTAAAGCAGGAGATATTATTGAATTAATGGCAGGAGATTATCAATTGAATTCCTCTTTGATTATCAATAAGTCCATCACTATTCAGTCAAAAGCAGCGCGCGTGACTATTCAATATATTGGAGAAAAGGAAACGCCTCTTTTTAGCTTGCAGCCCAATGGGAATTTGACTTTAAAGAACCTGATTTTAAAAGGAAATAATACTCAGTATGCTTTTGCTTCCTTAAAGAAAAATATGTCAGATCATTATAACCTGACCATAAAAGATGTAGCGATTAGTAATTTCGATTATGTCTTAAAAGCTTATAAAGAATCTTTTGGAGATGCGATTGTTTTTATCAATACAATAATTAAGGATTGCCAAAATGGTATTGAATTATCAGAAGAAATAAATGATAAGGGAGATTATAATGCAGAATTTATAACAATTGATAACTGCCAGTTTGAAAATGTAAAAAGTAACGTTATTGATTATTATAGAGGCGGTTATGATGAATCTACTATAGGAGGCAATTTATCTATTACGAATAGTTCTTTTACTAATTGTGGGGCGGAAGAAGAAAATAAAATTCTGTTGAATACTAGAGGAATTATCAATGTGGATATTTCAAATAACTCCTTTACAAATAATGAGGTAAAGTTAGTCGCTTTATTATGGGGGGCAAAGAATAACACGCATGGTGAAAATACAATAAACAATTCTGGAAAAATAGTAGTAGAAGAAAATATTAAGTTGAAATTAATGTATTAATAGATTTTAAATTAGTTGAGTGTAAAATAAATTTGGGGTAGCCAATTAATTCATCCGATCACTTCCAGTGGTCGGATGGAAACTTGCAGGTTGATCGGACCAATTGGGTAGAAATTACTCCAACTTTGTTTTACACTCAAATTAATTCAATTTTAGAGAAATAAAAATGCTACTAGTCAAAACAAAACAACTCTTAAAATCACTCTTACCGGGTATCTTTCTATTTGGCTTCACCGTCGGAACGGGTAGTGTAACTGCAATGGCCAAGGCAGGTGCAGACTATGGAATGTCTCTGCTTTGGACAATATTCTTATCTTGCTCGATCACTGTTTTTTTAATCAACTTATTCGGAAAGTATACTTTAGTTACTGGCGAAACAACGCTTGCCGCTATCAAAAAAAGAATTCATCCAGCAGCAGCGATGTTTTTTGTGGTAACATTGACGGCTAATGTTTGTGGAAGTTCCATTGGTGTAATGGGCATTGTTTCAGATGTCTGCTATGAATGGTCTAAAAATTTTGTAGCCGAAGGAATTCAACCAATCTATTTTGCAGGTTTTTTTATCAGTATCATCTACCTCATTTTTCTACAAGGAAGTACGCAGTTATTTGAAAAGATCTTAGCAGTAATTGTAGGTATTATGGCGATTTGTTTTTTGATAAATTTTTTCTTACTAATGCCGCCATTAATAGAATTAGCGAATGGAATGATTCCTAATATACCTGAGACTGGAAAAAATAATAGCGCCTTTTTGGTGATCGCCTCTATGGTGGGAACAACTGTTTTTTCAGGTTTATTTATTCTGAGGTCTACTTTAGTAAAGGAGGCAGGATGGACGATGGAAGACCTTAATTTACAAAAAAAAGATGCGCTGTTTTCTGGGTTTTTAATGTTCATTGTGGGTGCAGCAATTATGGCTGCCGCAGCAGGTACCCTTCATACGAAAGGGGTAACGCTAACTAAAGTCTCTGAATTAATTGGTTTGTTAGAACCTTTTGCGGGAGCATTAGGGGTGGCCATTTTTACAATCGGATTAGTAGCAGCAGGGGTGTCTTCTCAATTTCCTAACGTCGCTTTATTGCCCTGGATGTTAGATGATTATTACGAAAGAAAAGGAGATTTGACTAGATTTAATTATAGAATTTTTGCATTGATTATATCTGTTTTGGGTTTAGTGGTACCTATCTTTAAGGCTAAGCCGATTGCTATTATGCTGCTTTCCCAAGCTTTTGGTGCTTTAATCTTACCTGCTACGGTTGCTAGTATTATTTACTTAGGGAATGAAAGCAGTCAAATGAAAGAACACAAATTCTCACTAGGTCTAAATTTGATACTGGGAGCGATTTTTCTATTTGCTATTCTGATGAGTTATATGAGTTATACAGGTATTTTTGCGACGTTTAAATCTTTATAGTATTGAACGCAGAGAATAAATATTGGCGTAAGTGAAGGAAAATAAATAACCTAGACCATTATACCTTGTCCTTTTTCCTTCTAAGGATGCTAAAAAAACTTTACGTAGCTAGGCTATATGTACTTTTTTAAGGATACAAGCAATCAAAGTGAAAATGACAAAGTGTACCCAAGTGATGCCATTCTGTTCATGGAGGAATTTAAAATTCTTTTGGGAGATGGTACTAGTAAAGAGAAATTAGTAAACTATGAGAAAAAAGATTTTTTTTATGTTTCAAATGAGGACAACACAGATTGGGTAGTTTATAAAACGCCTAACTCTGGTGTCACCTCTAGAACGTCAAGTAATACAAGAACAGAGCTAGGTCAAAAAAAGCATTGGACAGCTAAAACAGGTGGGAAATTAACGGGTACTTTAAAAGTAATGCATGTTTCTACTTCTGGTGATGTAAGAGTTGCGGCCTCCTATTCCGCTGTTGTTGGACAAATTCATAGTGATACAGGACATGAAAACGAACCTTTAAAAATATTTTACAAGAAATTTCCTGGCCACAAAAAAGGATCTGTTTTTTGGAACTATGAAATTAATACAGCAGGTAGTAATTCAAAAAGATGGGATTACTCAACAGCTGTTTGGGGGCATGATTTTTCTGTTGTTGGCGCAAGCCCAACTTCCCACCCAGAAGAGCCTGAAAATGGGATTGAATTAGGAGAAGCATTTAGCTATGAAATAAATGTTCATGAAGGTATTATGTATCTTACTTTTACAAGCGAAGGTCATGAGCCTGTTGAATTCTCAAAAAGTTTGTTGAAATCAGATTTTGCATCAGCTGCCGATATCCCTCAACAAATAGTAAGTTTATTTGTACCAATAGGTCGGGATGGTGTGGAACGGGAAAATGCTTATGCTGGAGAAATGCAGCAGTTCCCAATTTAGAAGGAGTGTATAGCCTTTTTGTCCCGCAACTTCCTGT
>JALZWC010000606.1 GCA_023300255.1 Saprospiraceae bacterium
AATTAAGGCATAGCAGAGCTACGGCTTCATTTTTAAGTTTTTTTACAAGGAAAAAGGACAAGTCAGAATGGTAGATTATTTATTTCCTGATCCCTAAGTCTATTTAATTTCTTAGGTATAGATATATTAATGTGTCCACTTCAGGCAGACAATACCCAAATTCTAAGAATTTTTGATTAGTATTATAGGATATAGATATAGCTTAACTTGAAGATATAAACCATACACTTTTAATTAGTTACGGAGTATCACTAGTCAATTCTTTTTAATTTCTTTCCATTTGCATAGCGATCTAGTCGCTATGTAAAATGTTATTAAATTAAAATCGTTTTTTGACAAATCTTATGACAATGAATTACTTGTTATTTCATCGTCCTTTTCATAGGATTTATCAAAGAACCAAAACTATTATTATGTTAATAGTCCATTTTTGAAATTACGACTGGAGTATATAAGTACTAATTAATTAGTCTCAGGGAAGTATGGTTGTTTTAACAGCTATCGGTAAGGGACGGTAATTTTACTAGGATTTATTAAAAATCCAAACAGATTAAAAAGTGCTTTTATAGCAGTTATTTTAATTTTGTTTTGTATGTTTTCCCTTAGTATAAAAACTACCTTCTATGTAGGTGGTGAATTCTTTAAAGTAATAATTGTAAAATATAAATAAAGCATAATATGTATTGTTATATGCCCTACGTTTAACAATATTAGGGAGTTTTAAGCATAAATGCAATTAAAATGAAGGCCACAAAAATCATTTTTTTTATACTATATTAATAAAAAAAATATGACGATTTTAATCTCTTTTTTGTCCATTTTCGGGCAAAAAAAATGGATGTAATATTTTTATATTATGTTTTTTTATGATTAGTATTATAAAGTTTCTGTTTGGTGGGAATTTTATCTGGTTGGAACAGGATGCTTTTTATTAAAGACTAAGACGATAATATTATTAAGTGTTGAACTGGAAAAGTGAAAAAAAAATAGGCTGTCCAGTTATACTGGACAGCCTATTTATAACTAAATAAAAGGTAACTACTTAGGTGTCAGGAGCGAGGTGTCAGGTGTCAGAAAAACGGTGCTACTATAAATTTATAGCTTACTTTATTGCAAAGAATATTTTCTATACTCAAGAAAACGAAAATTCCTAGTTAGCACGACTTCACCCCTGACTCCTGAAATCTGACACCTGAGTAGTTATAATAAAATCGATCAGTAACTATTCGATTACTTCACAATAACCACCTCAATTCTTCTATTCTCTGCTCTTCCTTCTGGTGTATCGTTTGTCGCAACAGGATTAGCAGCGCCAAAGCCTTTAGTAGTAATTCTACCAGCAGCAATACCTTTGCTAATTAATCTTGCTTTTACTGCGTCTGCACGACTTTGTGATAAGGTTTGATTAGAAGTAGCATTTCCTTTACTATCCGTATATCCTTCCACAGACACTTTTACATCCGTATAAGCACTTAAGATAGCCGCTAAATTATCTACTTCTGAACCTGAATTACCAGAAATAGTAGCCGAACCAGAGGCAAAATTCAAGTTTTTAAATCGAAATTTTCCTTCTCCATTAGCTCCTCCTTTGATAAAGTTCATCATTTGTGAACCCGCAGAACCCGCTGTGAACTTAATGCCATCCAAAGCTTTTAAGGCTACATCATTAACAGAGCCAAATACATTCTTTACAGCTCCAGCTACATTTCCTACTGCATCAGTTGTTACTGTCTTTGTTACAGCGGCAGCCTCTTTAACCACATTGGTTGTTGTTGCAGCAACTTTGCTCCCAGCATCTGAAAAGCCTTTGTATCCAAACCAACCTAAAAGACCGAGTATTAATGGAATTAATAGCCACTTTAACCAACCTAAACCACCACTAGCCGCTTCCGTAACTTCTTGTTTAGCTACTTTTGGTGTCGCTACTTTTTTGGTTTTAGCTACTACTTCTTTAGCTACCTTTTCTTTTTTAACTTTTTTCTTTACGACCTTCTTCACAGGCTCTGCCACCTTCACATCTTCTTTTGTCCATCCAAAACTAGAAAGCTGTAATACATTTTTCATGCCTTCTGGTAGCGCACCAGACAAACTATTCTTTTGACCTTGTATTAGATTCGTTAATCCTTTTGCATCTAGGTTTTTGTCAGCTACTTCTTTGCCTAGCATACTCATTAAAAAAGGAGTGGCTAATTTCATAAGCTTAGCAGAACCTTCCTTCTTCATACCGCTTTGTGAAGCAATAAGATTGGAGGCTTCTCGCTGCTTAGAGCCTAAAAAAACTGGCAAATCTCTATTTCCTACATTTACTAGACCATTAATAGATTGTGGACTTCTAGTAAAAATTTGCTCTACATTGTTTAATATCTCCGGATTCGCTTTCTCTACGGTCTTGAAGATTTGAGAAGCTCCTTTCTCCGTTGATCCTTTTTCTATCAAGGATGCTAATATAGTAGCATAAGTACCACCAATTGCTGCTTCTGTTTTATCACTTTCTTCCCCTAAAAAAGTTTGAGAGTGTTTGATCAGACTACCGCCGATGTTATTTTTAAGTTCGCTTAGTAAGTTTAATGCCATTAGGTTATTATTCTTTTAAGAAATTAGTTGGTTAGGGACCAGGAATTAAATAACCTACCAGTTATGGCCCAGTAATTTTTTCTTGTAAAGCAGCTTCAAAATTAAGGCATAGCAGAGCTACGGCTTCATTTTTAAGTTTTTTTACAAGGAAAAAGGATAAGTCAGAATGGTAGATTATTTATTTCCTGATCCCTTA
>JALZWC010000607.1 GCA_023300255.1 Saprospiraceae bacterium
CGTTTATATTTGTCCAAGCACTTACTTATTTCCCCTGCCCCTCCCAAAGCACCCTCAACGTATAGAACAAAATCTTAAAATCCAGCGACAAAGACCGATTCTCAATATACAAAATATCAAACCGTAATCGCTGTAACATTTCTTCAATATTAGAAGCATAACCATACTTCACTTGGCCCCAAGAAGTAATTCCGGGCTTCACTTTTAGTAAATGCTTATAGTGAGGGCTCATCGAAATGATTTGATCAATATAAAACTGGCGTTCTGGTCTAGGACCAACAAGCGACATATCATTTATTAGTACATTCCAAAATTGAGGGAATTCGTCCAAACGCCATTTGCGCATAACGGCTCCCCAAGGAGTGCAGCGAGTATCATTATCTGTACTAAGTTGTGGACCCGCATCTTCGGCATTGACCCACATCGAACGAAATTTATAAATAGTGAAGCTTTGTCCATTTTTTCCTACTCGTTCTTGATGATATAAAATAGGTCCTGGAGAAGATTTCTTTACCCGTAAGGCAATGTACGCGTATAGTGGACTTAATACGATTAATAGGAGTAGGCTGACTAGTATATCCAATCCACGCTTAACCAGTCTTTGCCAGCGAGGCATTAAGTTTTGTTCTATTTCAATTAATACTGCTCCAAAAACATGGGTCATTTTTACAGTTCCTAACAAAATATCATACATGCTAGGAATAATTTTGACGACTATATTTTCGCCAAATTCAGATAAGCTATTTAGTATATCTCGGATCTTATCATGATCTGAAGTTTCGATAGCAATTACGACCTCTTCTATTGCGTTGGATTGAATAACTGTCGAGATATCTTTTATCTTTCCAAGTATAGGCAAGTGGCTAGCTAATTCATTAGTACTCGTGCCGTTAGAGTCGATAAAACCTATAAAATTATTACCAGTCTTCCGTTTCATATTGGACACTTCCTGATATAGGTTAACCGCATTTTGATTGCCTCCAATAATCAAGGTATCAAATTTCATTACGCCTGACTTTAGTCGATTACTCGCCCAAGTCAAAAATAGCATTCGCCCTAAAGCAATAAAGAAAAAATGGATACCAAATAAAGCTAAAAAAGATTGATAGTAGCTATAATAGCCTTGTATAGTATCGTCTAGAATCAAAGAAAAAAACAAGAAGAGCGCCCCCAAAAAAGACAAAAAAAACGTTTGAGATAAGGTCGATAATCTAGACTTCCTATACACCCCTTCTTCTCCTTCAAAGATGGCAAACAACAGCATCCATCCAATAGGAATAATGATAATCCCTAAATACAGATTAGTATCTTGGAGTACGGTTTTATCAATAGAAACTTGCTCTATAATGATCTTTCGATGAAAATAGAAAGTGGCCCAAGCCAATACCGCCATTAGGTAATCGACCAACCTGTATTTAAAAAGATCTCGCTGTCGTTGTTGGTAACTCATTGTTGAAAACGAATCAATTTAATATTATCCAATAAAACCTCTGGGGTATTAGTAGGCGTACCTCCGCACCCTGTATCATTCGTAGAGGCCCGAAAAGCTAATTTATATCCGTCTAATTGGGATAATTCTAAAAGTTCTTGAAAATTGACATAGACTTTATTCCAATCATCAATAGGACATAAGATTACGTTGTAAATAGTCGCTTGCGTAGGCGTGGCTGTACTTACATTAAAACCTGTTAGACCTATTTCTAATTCTACATTAGTTCGGTAATCTAGCTCTAAATATACAGGTGTCCCACCACTAGTTGGCAAATCAATAAAGGTAGCGATTGATGTTACTTCGGCTATTTCCTCGATTAATGGAATACTTCCTGCTCCATTTCCAAATAGTACTTGAATTGGATTAGTTACTTGATTAATCGTGGCATTATTTAGGCCCTCAAATCTGATCGTATTGCTTTCAAAATTTTCTATTAATACAAACACACTAGTGGAGATATATTCAACAGTCGGCGTTACAAGTATTATTTCTTCTGGCACTAAGTCCAAGCTAGTTTCGTACCGATCATATAAAGGATAGATCACAGGAGTACTTCTCAGTCCGTTTTCTCGAATGCCTGCAAGCAAGGTAATGTTTTGTATTCCTGTTGCTAATATAGGAATCGTGGCGGGTAATTCAAATACCCCTAGTGCTTCTCCATTCACAAATGCCCATACATCTGTAATTTGGTGGCTGTTACTTCCTTGAGTGGTTTCGTTTGTTGTTAACTGAAACTCGTTTACTTGAATAAAGGAAGGAAGTGCTTCTTCTGGATTGATAATATCGCAAGAGGCAAGGAGTAGGAGTAATAAAAGGTAGTAGAATAATTTAATGTACTTCATTAAGACAGTATATAACTCTGTATCTCTCCGTCTCTGCGTTCAATTTTTATCTTATTTCCCGAAGGGAAAAAGGTGTAATTAGGCGTTACATTCCTTCGGAATGTGATATTGAACGCAGAGACGGAGAGATGCAGAGCTTTTTTTTCGTAGAAAAAATAAAAAGTCATCAATAATGATGCTTATTCTCCAACGGCTTCGCCGTTAACTCATTGACAGGCTCCGCCGCTCGATTTCTTCAATAATTTGATGGGCCAAAGCTAAACAATTATATCCTTCTTCAATAGTTACAACAGGTATTGTGTCCTTTAAAATACTATCTGCAAAAGTAGTTAGTTCCATTTGAATAGCGTTTGTCTCCTTTATTTCGGGTGCCTGTATTCCTATATACTTCTTCCCTTCTTTTGTATCTAAAGTCATGGATGTATTTGATCTCTTTGGATCAGCCTCATTCCATAGCTGAACAACTTCGGCTTTTTTTTCTAGTAGATCTAAACTTAAATAAGCATCTTTTTGGAACAATCTAATTTTGCGCATTTGTTTCATGGAGATCCTACTAGCTGTTAGATTAGCAACGCAACCGTTTTTGAACTCTAATCGCACATTAGCAATATCCAACTGCTTACTTACGACTGCTACGCCACTAGCACTCAGTGATTCTAGTGGAGATCGAACCATATTAAGTACTAAATCTAAGTCATGAATCATCAAATCGAGGACCACAGAAACATCTGTTCCACGAGGATTGAACACTGCTAGACGATGGGCTTCAATGAATAATGGTTGTAAGGAAATATGTTGAATAGCTTGAAACGCAGGATTAAATCGTTCTACATGTCCTACTTGGATCTTTACTGGATGCTTTTTTTGTAAGGCTATTAAAGCTAAAGCAGTTTCTACGGTATCAGTTAAAGGTTTTTCTATAAAGACATGTTTGTCTAGACTAATAGCTTGTTGAGCTAGTTGGAAATGGGTAGAGGTTGGAGTAACAATATCAACGGCTTCAGAACAATCTAATAGTTCTTCATAGCTTTTGAATAATCGCACATTGTAGGCTTGTGCGACCGATTGGGCAATTTGTAGATTACTATCAAAAATGCCAGTGAGTTCAATCTGGTCTATTGCTAGTAGACATTTCAGATGTATTTTGCCTAGATGACCCACACCTAGCAAACCGAGTTTTATCATAGTTATGTTGTACAGTAAAGCTATCTAATAATCTACCAAAAATACAACAAGATTATGGAATCTGTCTGATGTAGATTGATTCAATATCTAGCAAGTAGGTCGTGTTAATTAAACGGGTAAATTTAGGAACTAGATTTTTTCGTCTAAGAAATTGAAAAAATCAGTGCATAGCAGGGCTACGGACTTGTTTTTTCGGTTTTTTAGACGGAAAAAGATGTTTATAAATTACCCGTTTAATTGATTCGACCTACTTACATAAAAAGGCTACCCGTCTAACATTGTTCCTTACCATTAAGCAGTTACGGAGCTATTGTATGGGCAATCCCTTGTGGTTGCCCTACTTAGCAGGGGCAACCACAAGGGATTGCCCATACTG
>JALZWC010000608.1 GCA_023300255.1 Saprospiraceae bacterium
TATATAGAGCCTGCCAAATAAATTTGGCGGCTACGTATGATTCAAAGCTATTAGCGGTCAGTCTATGTAAGTGATCGGATGAATTAATTGGCTACCCCAAGATCCTTATACAATTTGAATTAATTAAAATAGGGGCTACCTTTATCAAGGCAGCCCCTATTTTATCTCCTAAGTAATGAGGAAATAATCTCGTCATTACTAAGCGTAATTTTACTCCACTACCCCTTCCTCTATACTATCAAAAGGCTTATCCGCTTCCATCTTACTCAAAGTTGCTTGGTCCTCTTCTAGTTCCGCAAAGAAGTCTCGCTGAAATAACAGGATATTTAGTACCCCTAAAGTAATCGAAGTATCTGCTAGATTAAAGACCGGTCGAAAAAACAAGTAGGGTTCGTTGCTCCAGAAAGGGAACCAAGAAGGAAAATGTCCTCGAAATAAAGGAAAGTATAACATATCCACCACTTTTCCATATAAAAAACCAGAG
Source organism: Saprospiraceae bacterium (assembly GCA_023300255.1). Taxonomy (GTDB): domain Bacteria; phylum Bacteroidota; class Bacteroidia; order Chitinophagales; family Saprospiraceae; genus JAFMDF01. The sequence goes on from JALZWC010000608.1 coordinate 485, forward strand.
TAACCACCGTCCGTTGGAAACATCTGTGCCAAACCACCATGATAAGGCGATGCAGAGAATAATTGTCCATAGACCGCACTATCAATAATATTACCCAAAGCACCTGCTAGGATTAAGGCAAAACTGAGCAGCAGACCAAAATGAACTTTGATATCTATTAATACTCGGATATAGTAAATCAGAAAAAACACTGCCGCAATTCTAAATAAGCTCAATGCCAACTTGCCATAATCTCCATTACTCGTATTAAAGCCTAATAGTAAGGCTGCAAAAATTACAACCGAAAAAGTACTAACTAGCGTAACTGGAATGTCAACAGTTGCTCTATTTTTAAAGTAATACCCTAAAAATAATAGCACAGCACCCAAGAATACCCCTAGAACAATCTTACCTACTGATTCACCCATACTAAGGCCAAATGCCATTCCATTGTTCTCTACAAAATGAATTTGTGCCCAGTCAAAACCCAATAAATTAAAGTATTCGCCATACTCCATATTGGTTTTAACCCAGATTTTTAAGGCTTGGTCTAAGAACAATACCAACAAAACAATTCCTACTATAAGATATGAACGCTTCAAATTTCGGTAATTTATAAGAGTAGGTTTAAAATTTGTACGAACTGAGTATCAGGAAGTAGCAATTTAAACGTACCCTAAGTAATACGGGTTGATTAATTTATTTTTTACTCTGCTTCGCATCGATACTCATCGTAGCATGCGGTACAGCTTTTAATCTTTCTTTAGAAATCAGTTTTCCAGTAACTCTACAAACACCGAAAACTTTATTTTCTATTCTAATCAAAGCATTTTCTAAATGCTGAATATGTTTTCGCTGCCTAGCAGTCATTGTGGATAAATGTTCTGATTCTACAGTATTCTTTCCATCACCTAAACCCTTTAATTTAGCCCCTCCACTATTTACTTTTTCCTCTTTTTGTTTTAGATAAAAAGATAACTGCTCTTTGGCATTAGCTAATTTACCGTCGATGATCTCTTTGAATTCTTGGAGTTCTGGATCAGAATACCTAGTTTTTTCGATCTTTTTACTCATTGTTACGATTATTAGGGGCTGTCTATCAATACTCCACAATACAAATGCATGTAGGAACCTATAAATACAACGTAATATTTGTTTTATAGATACTTAAATTACTGTGTTCCATACAGAATTCTGTATAGAAAATTTCTTTGTTTATTTGATAGACGCCCAAGGTCAAGTTATACTATAATAAAGACCTTTAGCTGTTATTTAGTTCTCAAAACCTATAACAAAATTTGTGCAAAAATAAAGAATTTTCACCGTCTTTAAAATCTGATACTTCATTTTTGAGTGGATAAGCGTTTTAAATATTGGTAAATTTGTCGTTTTTTGTTTAATACAGTAGGAAGTTGTTTAAAATGAATTGATGCATCATTTGCAAGTCATTGATCCTAGATACTTCCGCTTTTTTGATTCCCGTAGCTAAGCAGGCTGACCGAGAATGATGTTTTTCAGACTTACAAAGTTTTCAAAACTTGGGAAGTCTTGGTTATCAACAAATTAAACTTCCCAAGTCTTCGAGACTTTGTAAGTCGGAGCATTCTCGATCAGCCTGTAAGGTTACGAAAAGAAAAAAGAGCCTGTGTTCCTTGGAAGGCAGGCTTCATCCTAGAAATCAAGCTCGTCTGGCCGTCGGGCAAGCACTTACAACTGATTACAGAATACATTCTTAAACAACTTCATAGATGCAAATAATTGCAAAAGAGACCGTTGAGTAATAATTATATTTTTTATGACCAAAGTCCAAACAATTCCAGTACAAGATTATGCGATACATGTGGGCGAGATATTCCCTGCACTTAACGCGTTTTTAAAAACCAAAAAAGACCAAGTAATTGTCGTTATCGTAGATGAAAATACAAAGGAACATTGCTTACCTATTTTGCAAAAGCAGCTAAATCGTAAAGATTTAATAATAATCCACATTCCTGCAGGAGAACTTCATAAGAACATCCATACTTGTCAATCTATTTGGCAGCAAATGATGGATAAAGGGCTAAATCGCAATGCTTTGTGTATTAATCTAGGAGGAGGTGTGATCGGAGATATGGGTGGATTCTGTGCGAGTACTTACAAG
>JALZWC010000609.1 GCA_023300255.1 Saprospiraceae bacterium
GCTTCTTGCAAGGTGCCAATCGTTTCATTAATCAATTGGGTCCGATCATAAAACGGGACAATCTGCACTTGCGAAAACGTACCATCGTTTAATGTTTTTGATGGTAGACCTGGTGCTAATTCTTTAATTTTATCTTTTACATTATTAATCACTTCTAAAGGGTTAGCCCCATATCTAGCAACCACAACCCCGCCTACTGCTTCTGTTCCAGATTTATCTAATACGCCTCTTCTATTAGCAGGTCCGATATGTATTTTGGCAATATCTCCCACTCGGATTGGAACATTGTTTTTTGCGGTAATGACCGCTTGTTCTATGTCTTCGATGTTCTTTACATAGCCAACCCCTCGTACAAAATATTCTGCTAAATTAATTTCTATCGTCTGTGCGCCTACGTCTATATTACTCCCCTTAATAGCGCGCATCACTTGATCTAGACTGATCTTATGCGCTTTCATCGCTTCAGGATCGACGTCCACTTGGTATTCTTTGACATAGCCACCAATGGAGGCTACTTCTGAAACTCCTTCGGCAGCAGATAATCCATAGCGAACATAGAAGTCTTGGATCGTTCTTAGTTCTTGCAAATTCCATCCACCCGCAGCTGCACCTGTTCTATCTCGCCCTTCTAAAGTATACCAAAAAATTTGACCCAATGCCGTAGCATCTGGCCCTAGAGTAGGGGATACCTCACTAGGTAAAGTATTAGCAGGTAGCGAATTTAGTTTTTCTAGTACTCTACTACGACTCCAATAAAATTCTATGTCATCTTTGAAAATGATATAAATACTAGAGAAGCCAAACATGGAATTACTACGGATACTTTTTACCCCAGGTATACCTAATAAAGCAGTGGTTAATGGATAGGAAATTTGATCCTCTACATCTTGTGGGGAACGCCCCATCCACTTGGTAAATACAATCTGTTGATTTTCTCCAATATCAGGAATAGCATCTACAGCCACTGGATTTCGGGGTAGATTTTTAATACCAAAATCAAAAGGGGCAGTTGCTAGTCCCCATCCTACAAAAAGCAAGATTAGGAGATAGGCGACCAATTTGTTTTCTAGAAAAAATCGAATGATATTATTAAGCATGACTGCTTTTCTTTTTAACGAACACGTTGAAACCCACATAGGTACATAGCGCACATAGTAAAGCCTATATGCCCTATGTACCTATGTGGTTAAAAAAAACTACTTGGTATATTTTTTAAAAAGAAAAGAAGTATTATATCAAAAACAATTGGAAGAGGACGGAGAAATCCCTTGAAAATAAAGGAGTCTCATAAAGGAGGAAAGAAGAAGGATTGGTCTTTATTATTTGTTCACTAAAAAGAAAAATATAGACGTAGGAAGTAATTAATTGTTGTAAAGGTAGACCAATAACAAAAGAAGCAGATTGACTTACCTGATCTTGGTCTGCTTGAAATAAAAAGCTTTGGTTACTACAACAATTCTTTTTATGGGTATCCTGCGCGGAGGTAACTGTGGATGGCTTTGGATGATTCGCACATTGTTTGATACTCCCCATTTCATAACAAGCCTTCGCTTTGCCGAAGAAATTTACGGACTTCACATGACCACCACAGTAATGTACATCTACTAGCCCAACCATTGATGTCATGAACATCAGTAGTGCCAAGCAAAGGGCAGTGGAACGATATATTTTACTGTTTTTGGTCATTATAAAATTAAAAGAATTAAGTAACGATGAAAAAATAACTCCATCATTTGGACGGCTTCTTTTGACCTCATTTTTCCTTAAAAAATACTTCCGTAGCCCAGCTATGCAAGAATTTTTTAAGAAAAACTGAGAACAAAATAATCTCGTCTAAATGGCGGACTTATTCTTTCATCGTTACTAAACCGTCTATAAAAATACAATATTAACTCCTTATTTGTTTCATTTGGATTTGATTTATATTTGAAATGCTACATTTACAGCGTTCATCGCAATATGAAAAACGATAAACTTAGTAGTCCACTCTTTATTAAGAATTTTACTATGCCATGGAAAATATTCAGTTCAAGGGGGTTAATGTACATATCTCTTTATGTAATTATAAGTGCTATTTCTCCTATTTTTGTAAATCATACAACGAGATCAATAGAGCCTATTGTTACACTATTTTACTCTTCAATATTTACAATTATATTTTTTTCAATTTTAAATCTTGGAGAGTTGACGGAAAATATTGTTCTTATAAAGAAAAATAAGAGATCAATTTTATGGCTAAACGTACTTAATGCAATAATATGGTTTGTTATTTTTTTTAGTTTACAAGTTTTAAGCCCTGCCGTATTCGCATGTTTGTTTCTCGGAGCTATCCCAATTAATCTGTTCCTTCTTGAATTAAGAAAGTCAAAAGCTAGTAATAAAAGTAATATTACTACTGCCATGCTTTTATTAACAATGTTCATTTTGATGTTGTTGCTAGTATCTCAGGACATGAGTGAAGCTAATTCCTTTCAAATATTGAAATATGGCGCCATAGTAACGATTATAGGAGGAATTGTCGCTGCTTTTATTATGAAAATTTCTAAGGAGTTAGCGAATGAAAATTTATCAGCTTCTTTGGTAGTTTCTCTAAGGTTCTACGGTTTATTATTAATTTCGCTTATGTTCGTCCTCTCAAATCCAAGCCAATTTTTGGTTAACCCAATTGTACTTGCTGAAGTTTTTGCACTAGCATTGATTTCAATGGCGTTGCCTCTTTTCCTGTTACAAAAAGCTTTGAAAACTTTAAGTCCATTATATGCTTCAATAATAATAACTACTATTCCAATTCTAACTTATTTCCTTCAGCTTATTACAGGGTATTACTCATTTTCTATTGTGAAGCTGGGTATTATAATCTTATTCTCCTTATCTCTAATCGTTTTGACTTACTTAAAGAAAAAAGAAGGATAGCTGAAATAATAAAAACTTAGTGAAGTAATAAGTAATAAGTA
>JALZWC010000610.1 GCA_023300255.1 Saprospiraceae bacterium
ATAGGTACGGACTTATTTTTTCGGATTCTTAGAAGGGAAAAGATTTTTTCATATACCAACTTGTTACTTGTGAACAAGTCTAAAGACCTACAATAACAAAAATATCTCTGATAAATACAGTGTTCAAAGAAAAGAAAGATCAAAAGCGATCAACGGAATTGTTGGTTTTCTTCTTCTTTGATTGTTTTCACTAAGTTTGTCAGATAATAAAAAAATTTAACATGGGAAGAGCGTTTGAATATCGCAAGGCAAGAAAAATGAAACGTTGGTCAGCAATGGCCAAAGTTAATAGCCGAATTAGTAAGGATATCGTCATAGCTATTAAAGAAGGTTCAGGCATTTCAGATCCAGATTCCAATTCTCGATTGAGAGCAGTGATGCAAAATGCAAGGAGTTTAAATGTCAATAAAACAGTTATTGAACGAGCTATTAAAAAGGCGACCGATAAGGATACGGCGAACTACAAGGAAGCCATATTTGAAGGCTATGCGCCACACGGTATCGCTGTTTTAGTGGAAACGGCTACAGACAATAATAACAGAACCGTTGCGAATGTCAGAAGTTACTTTAATAAATCGAATGGTAGTCTAGGGACAGCTGGTTCTGTTGCATTTATGTTTGAACATAATTGCCAATTCAAAATTGATAAAGGGGAGCACGATCCAGAAGAATTAGAATTAGAATTGATCGATCATGGAGCGGAAGAAATTTTTGTAGATGAAGGAGATGAGGAAACACCAGAGAGTATTATGATCTATGGTGCTTTCGAAAGTTTTGGATCGCTACAGGCTGCGCTAGAAGGTATGAGTGTTCCCATTTTATCTTCTGGCTTTGAGCGTATTCCAAACGTTACTAAGGCATTGAACGAGGAACAAGCTAAAGAAGTGGAAAAGATTATTGATAAATTAGAAGAAGATGAGGATGTAATGAATGTGTATCATACAATGGTCTTAGAGTAATCTGGTTTTTTGTGTGGAACTTTTTTAGCTGCATCAGCTAAAAAAAATCCGTTGCTAAATATACTTAGTAACGGATTTTTTTTGCAACAAATTTTAGATAAATCTTAATCTTTAGAGTAAGAAAAATTTAGGATTTCTCCTGCAAAAGATCTTCGGCATTTACGTTTTCCTTAATCAATTCAATAGCTCTTGCTACTTTCCAAGGCGTACTCAAATTAATTTTCACTTCGATTCGACTTATCTTTATGACAGAACCATAAGTATCTAACTTGGTTCTTATGACAGGAATTTGGTGCTCATTGATATAATCAAGAGAAGGTCCTCTAATCTCTCCTTTTCCAGTGGCTACAATACCTGACAATGGAGATTGTTCTAGTCCAGCTTTTATAGATAATTTATGTATTTTTTTAAGAGACACGTCCAATCTATCTGCGGCTACGACTAATAATAGATCTTTGGGATCTTCAAATTCTCCTAGATTTAATATAGAACCTGCTAGTATATCTGCTACTTTATTTTCTGTTTTATGTTCGTTTATTTCTACATTACCTCTTACTGCCTTAGCCACTGTTCTGATAAGCGGAAAAGCAAGACTCCGGTCATAAGGTAATATACCTAAAAGAGGTAAATTATGTTTTTCTAAAAATTTTCCTACATAGTATTCTACCTTATCTATCTTTTCTGGTTTTACCTTATTAATGATAACGCCAATGATAGGTACTTTTTCCATTTGAAATGAAGCCAAACATAAGGAGAGCATATCAATGGTACTACCTATACCGCCTTCTACAATCATAATTACTCCTGCATTGATCATTTTGGCAACAACTGCATTAGAAAGATTAACAATACTCCCTACTCCAGGATGACCCGTTCCTTCATAAATAACTAATTCATTTTCTGCTTCTAATTGTTTAGCTGCTTGCTGGATCCTGTTTTCGAAATGAAATAAGTCTGGTTGATCTATAAAAGCAGTAGTAGCTCCTTTACCAAGAATGACAGGACTATGCATGTCTGGATGAATTGGAAAATTCATTAAGTCAGCAAATAAAATGGCGTCTTTATCTACTTCTACATTTTTATAAGTTAATGATTTTTGACCGACTGGTTTACAATAGCCTACTTTCAATCCTTTTGCTATAAAAGTTGCTACTAATCCGAGGGTAGATGTTGTTTTTCCTACGTGCTGACTAGTTGCAGCAACATATATACTTTTATATTTCATATTTTCAATAAACTACTTTAGTTTCTGATCTTTTTTTTTTAATTTTGTCGTCCCACAAAAAAATATTACTACTACCCTTACTACCCAAATAAATTATCATTTCTACGAAGATAATTCATAAGTTGATAATTATATTCAAAATTAATTATATATTTTAATATATATAGGAAACACACTATGTTTATCTATTTCATATCATTAAGGCCTCTATGAAACACTAGTTTATTATTAACTGTCACTTACTTAAACAAAAAAACACGTTGCATAAAGATTAAAAGTTCCTTATGCACTACTTTACCCTTTAAAAACAAAATGCAAAGCTACTATTAATAGCTTTGCATTTCTTTCTTTATGTATGTACGAGCTGAATTAAGCTTTTGTCTTTTTTGAAGCTTTTTTAGTTGATGTACTATTCATTACCTTAGTCTGATGATTAATAGACTCTTGGTGAATGGCTGTTAAAATTTGAGTAACAAATCCATCGCTTAATCCTTTCTCTCTTCCTAGCTCAATTGTCTTATTTAAAATTTCATTCCAACGGCTAGTTTGTAAAATCGAAATATTATTCTTGCTTTTATATTTACCTATATTTCGAGCTGCGTTCATTCGCTTACCTAATAAAGAAAATAAATCTTTATCTATCGTATCAATCTCTTGTCTTAGGTCATCAATATGTTCTAGATATTCTACATCATTAGTAGATGCGGATCTTATCTTTAAACCCTTTACTAATTTTCCGAAAACAGCAGGGGTGATTTGTTGAGCTGCATCACTCCAAGCATCATCAGGAGATGGGTGAACCTCTGTCATCAAACCATCAAACTGTAGATCCATCGCTTTTTGTGCTACGGCCGCTAAAGTATCTCTTCGACCACAGATATGACTGTTATCACAAATTATTTGGATTTCAGGTACCAATCTCTTTAGTTCGATAGGCAGTTGCCATCTTGGTTCATTTCTATAATTCGAATCTCCAAAAGAAGAAAATCCTCTATGGATCACACCGATTCTAGTAATCCCTGCTTTATGGATACGTTCAATAGCTCCCATCCACAATTTAACATCAGGATTGATCGGGTTTTTTATTAGTACAGGAATATCCACCCCTTTCAGTGCATCTGCAATTTCTTGAACAGAAAAAGGATTTACAGTAGTTCTAGCGCCTAACCATAGTACATCAATCCCTGCTTTTAATGCTTCAAAAACATGCTCCCTATTGGCAACTTCTGTTGTCACTTTTAGGCCAGTCTCTTCTTTTACTTTCTTTAACCAACCAAGGCCTATAGAGCCAACGCCTTCAAAAGAACCTGGTCGTGTACGAGGTTTCCAGATACCAGAGCGGAAGCAATCTATTCCTTGCTTAGCTAATGCTTTAGCGGTTTTTAATACTTGCTCTTCAGATTCTGCGCTACAAGGGCCTGCGATGATAATTGGTTTACCCGGCTGCTTGTCTATTGCAGGTTTAATATTCATTTCCATGATGAGATGTTTATAATATTACTAAGTGTCAAGAAATAGGTCTTATTGATCAGGAGTCAGATACAGTCTACTTTAGGCAAAGTGAAAGAATAAATTAGCCATTTTAAACTGCCCTTTTTACTTCTAAGAAATCCTAAAAAAGGAACCGTAGCCCAGCTATGCTTAAT
>JALZWC010000611.1 GCA_023300255.1 Saprospiraceae bacterium
GGGCAATCCCTTGTGGTTGCCTTACTTAGCCGGGGCAACCACAAGGGATTGCCCATACTGCAAACTAAACTCAATGAACAATGTTAGGCGGGTAGCCAAAAGTGCAGAATAGAGGAAATAAAAAAGGTGAGTAGCTATGCTACCCACCTTTTTTATTTGAATATTAGATTTTATTTAAACACTAACTTTAGTAGCATCTTTAATAATCAGTTGCTTTCGATTAGGGCCAGTAGAGACTATAGAAATAGGCACTTCTAATAAAGTCTCTAGTCGATGCACATAGCTTTTAGCTGTTATAGGTAACTCTTCAAAAGAAGTAGTAGCCGTTAAATCTTGTTGCCATCCAGCATGTTCTTCATAGACTGGTGTAATTGATTGATCGCACAGATCAAAAGGCAATTCCTGAGTCTTTTCCCCATTTACTTGATATTGAGAACCGATTTGGAGCGATTCAAATTTATCCAAAATATCAATTTTTGTAACCACTAATTGTGTTACGCCATTGAGCATGATGGTATAGCGTAGTTGTGGAATATCAATCCAACCACATCTTCGTGGTCGACCTGTAGTTGCACCAAATTCTTGCCCTTCCTTTCTTAAAAACTCACCAACCTCTCCATGTAATTCTGTAGGGAAAGGTCCAGCACCAACTCTAGTACAATAAGCCTTAGTGATACCAATGACTTCGCCTATTTGGGTAGGCGCTATGCCTAATCCTGTGCAAACACCAGCAGTAATCGTATTAGAAGAAGTTACAAAAGGATAGGTGCCAAAATCTATATCTAGCATAGAACCTTGTGCTCCTTCTGCCAAGACTTTTTTACCAGCTTTGATGGCATTATTAATATAGTATTCACCATCTACAAAAGGCAGTGCTTTTAAGGTCTCTAAACTCTTAAACCATTGTGCCTCTTCTTTGGCCAAATCAAAATCAATAGCAGGATATAATTTCAATAAACCTAAATGCTTTGTTTTTAAGGCTTCGTATTTCTGTTTAAAGTTAGGAGTAGTAATGTCGCCTACTCTAAGGCCATTTCTTCCCGTTTTATCCATATAAGTTGGTCCTATACCTTTTAGGGTAGAGCCAATTTTGGATTTGCCTTTAAATGCTTCTGTGGCTGCATCTAAATATCTATGAGTAGGTAAGATCAAGTGTGCTTTTCTAGCAACTAATAAGCGATCTTTATAAGCTACACCCGCTTGCGTAATATTCGTGATTTCCTTTTCTAAAGTAATAGGGTCAATAACGACACCATTACCAATTAGATTAATCAGATGTTCTCTAAAAATACCAGAAGGAACGGTATGTAAAACAAACTTTTTTCCATCAAATTTTAAAGTATGCCCTGCATTGGGGCCACCTTGAAAACGAGCCACTATATCATAATTAGGCGCTAAAACATCTACAATTTTACCTTTTCCTTCATCTCCCCATTGTAGTCCTAAAATTACATCTACTGCCATAATATTAGTCTTTTGTCATTGGTCCTTAATAATCAACGTTATTATTGAATATATAAGGAGTGTCTATAAATAAAAAAACCTAACAGGACAACGCTTTGTCCTGTTAGGTGCGTAAAGTTATTTTAAATTCAAACGATAATCAAAGCGTGAGTAGATTTTAATGCGAGATGTAGTAAATTAATCTAATTTGTTAGGAAAAATTGTTTCTTTTAGGTGATAAAAAATAAATTATCATTGGTTATTGAATAGAAAAAGAAAAAGGAGGGAATTGCTAGATTTGATAAAAACAATAGGAATACATATTTTTTATGTAATTTTCTACTTAATTAAGCTACCAAAAAGAAAAATAATACTACCTAATCAAAAAAAAATAATACCTATTTCTGGTAATATTGCGAGAAATGCTAGTTTTGAGCTTTTTGTAATTTGTTTTTATGCTAAAATTGATTGAAATTTGCCCAAGGAATAGTTTAATAATAAATTATCATTCCTAACATATTCAGAAAATATAGATGGTTATAAATTTTAGTCCATCTTTTAAAATATTGTTTTCATTTGGTTTTTTGGGGTTATAGAGGTGCTGTCTCACAGCGCCTCTTACTTTTTTTATAGATATAGTAAAAGCTAATTCTTGCACCTATGTTTTACTGTCTTTCTAGTCATTAGACTTCTTAAAGGGTAACAAGTCTATTTATAAATCTTCACTTTTTTTGATAAAAGTATCCACCACCGCTAATCCACCAAAATAGGCTAAGTTGCCTAGTGCAATCCACTTCAGCCACGCTGGGACATTCGGATAGAACCATACAATTAAAGGCATGGCTAATAAAATAATAATAGATACCATAAGGGTTAATTTCTTTAGGCGGCTTGCCTGACTTGGGTAAGCGAATTTGACTGGGAGGAAATGTAAAATAGAAAACAGAATAACAATAGCAGCATTTCCCCAAAAAGGTAAGCTTAATACAAATACTAAATAGAAAACAACCATATTCCATAAAACAGGAAATCCAATGAAATAATAATCTTCGGATACCATTCCTTCTTTACCATAGTATATAGCAGATACCAGCAGTATTAAAAAAGTAAGGGGAAGATTCCAGCTAGGTGGTACTAGATTCGCCATATAAAAAAAATAGGCAGGAATAATGGCATAGGTAGCAAAATCAATCACATAGTCAATCGTCTTACCACTCATATTTGGCAGTACCTCTGTTACCTTAAATTTTCTCGCAAAGGTTCCATCTACGCCATCTATTACTAATGCTACTAACAACCAGAACATAGCAGCTCTCCAATCTTTAGCATTAATGGCTAAAATGGACATAAAGCCCGCTAATAACCCAGAAGCAGTGAAAATGTGAACGCTCCAAGCAAGTGCTTTGTCTAGTGTATTGTATTGACTATCCATATAATATTTTTAGTTCTTTGGACAAGTTTATCTAATCAGTTGACATTTTTCAGCCCTGAAAGGGCGACATACCCTAGTATTTGTTATTATGTCGCCCCTTCAGGGCAGGGGTGATTGGTTCTATTTTTAGGCGATTTTTCATAGGTAATTACCAGTTGCCAGTTGATTTTATACGAAAATTTGGACTATGTGTGCAAATCTTACATCATATATCATACATCATAAAT
>JALZWC010000612.1 GCA_023300255.1 Saprospiraceae bacterium
TATCATCAAGACAAATTGCAACAGTGGGTAGATACTGATAGAACCCAATTTTTAGAAGACTTAGGACTGCGAGTGATAAGATTTACGAATGAAGAAGTACTGGAGCAGATAGAGCAAGTATTAAAAAAAATTAAAGAAGCTGTAAAGATAGAGACTTAAAGAGAATTGGATTGTTATATTGTTGGATTTGTATCAAAAAAACAAAAACCCTTATAAGTGATTAACTTAAAGGGTTTTGTTTTTTTGTTGTGGAGCCGGGGAGAGTCGAACTCCCGTCCAGACAAAGAACTAGGAAGATTTCTACATGCTTAGTCTAAGCTTGAATTTTCGAGCAAAAGGGAGGTGCAAAAACGAACCAATCTACTGCCTTATCTTCTGAATTTCGCCAAATAGTCGAAGTCTCCTATCAGACTAGCCTGCGGGTTGTTTGATGTACGGTACGCTGTGTATCAGGCGTCAAGCGTAGGCACAAAGGCGAACACAAGACGTAGTCTTATGCTGCCATAGCTAATTGACGATTGCCAATTAAAAAGGTTTTGATTACCATTTGTTAACGGAGTGAGACATCCTGCTCCGGCATGCTTACTAAATAGAAGGCTTTCCTGTCGATTCCAATACGGCCCCATAAGTAAGATTTATGTAGTACAAAGCGCATAAATTACAGGTGTAGAGACAAATTTCGCTAGTATTTAACGACATTTCGTTGTTTTAAGCGAATAGTAGGCTCTATTTTCTGATCTTGCTTCTCTGTCTAACAAAGAGTGTTTGGTGTTCTTTAACATCAAACGAACTACAAAAGTATTAACTTAGTTAATAGGAAAAAAGTTTCCTTGACTATTCTTACAAAAAAAAAGGTTCTTAATCTTACGACTAAGAACCACGGTGTGTGTTTGTAGAACCTTTATAGGTTACTTTTGCCCTTGTTCAGAGAGCATAAAATATAGTTTTTGTGTTGAATAATGAGGGTGTTTGGATAATCAAAAAAACATGGATGTGTTTACGGGTTAAATTCTAAAAATTGATTATATCTTATTGAAGTTATTTAAAAAACAACTTTACTAATATTTGAATTGTTCGGTTATCACTTTTTGTTTAGAAGTAGTTAGGGAAATAGTATAACTTCCTTTACCGTATTTGTCTAAGTCTATTTCATATACACTACTATTTGATAAATCAGTAACAGAGTCTGTTAAAACGATTGATTGATCCTTTAATATCTGAACCTTTACCAGCTTATCACTGATGGCATTGAAATCTATATGGATAACATTGGTACTGTTCCTATGAAATATCTTATCTAATGGAGATAGATCATAGTTGCCCAAATTGGATTGCAAACTAAGGTGGGTAACACTTTCGCTATTAGCTAAGCTAAGTAACGTCGCAGACAATATAATAACTAGACAAAGTATCAGCATTCTCATCCAATTTTGTAATAAGTAATTAATAATGAGGAGGAAGTGGTGGAGAGATTAACAAAGTGAGGAGAAAGAAAAATGTTTGTTCTAGTTTTTGTTTTTACTTGCGATAGTATCAGTAATGTGAGGTTTTTTCTTTCAAATGTATAGTGTTTTGTTGTCCTTGTCAAGTTCGCATTTTTCTATCGGATGAATAATAGGTCTAATATTTTACTTTTCAATTATTCTGTGACAGGGAGATATTTTAAATTCAGGATATATGGTTGATTTAAATATCGGTATTCCTTTGATTTTATTTTGTTTACTAAAATGAGTCGAAAAATTGCAAGATAAAAAATGATAGATTTTCTGTTTAGCTAAATCACTAAAAAAAAAACATATTTTTATTTAGTTAAATTTTTAATTTTGTCACTTTTAAGGAAAAAAACGGAGTTCAATAGTTGTATAATATTTTATATCTGCCATGACGTAGTAACTTTTTTATATGAATGACCCAATTATGCCTATTAAATTTTTCTTTTTGGTACTATTCTTTTTGGTAAGTGCTCCATTAATAAATGCACAAAAAATATTACAATTAGAAAAAGTAGGAAAATATAAGATAGAAAAAATTCACCTTGGGGAGTTTCTTTTTGTTAAGACTGTTCAGAATACGGATACTTGGTATCATGCAGTGCTTGAAGATGTGTCCATAGAAGCCAATGCTATAGTCTTTCCAAATAGAATTATTCCCTTATCAGATATAGTAGCTATTAAACGCAAGAAAAAAAGTGGCGCTCATGGTTATGGCCGCACTTTGCAATATTCTGCTGCCATACCGGCTGTTTATGAGGTGATTTATGGATTAGCGAATCCGCCAATCGAATGGAAAACTTTAGCTTATTTTACTGGAGGTTCTTTTCTTCTTGGCTCTTTGCTTCGATTGGTACCTCCAAAAAAATACAAGATGGGAAAGAAATATCGTTTGAGAGTGCTGGATCTTACCTTTTATAAGCCACCAACACCATAGAGCCTTAAGTTCAAACACAAGTATCAAATCCAAGTTCAAGGGGTGTCAATATCTAATTTTTGAACTTGATACTTGAACTTGGCACTTGAACTTGTGTTAGGTTTTATTCCCATTCAATTTCCAATCAAATAAAGTAATAAAGGCATTAACTAAATAGAAAATGTATTTCACTACGTTGGCTATATTCATTTGCATGGTATTTTTGGTTAACTGCACGATATTGTAAATTATCCAACTCAACCAAGTTTCTTCGTATTTTAAAGCATTACAAAAATTAGCACCTAAGGATAGACCGAATGTTAAAGAAACAACTATTAAGAAAGTATTACCTGTCCGTCCACCAAATAAATAGGCACCCAAATAGACTAAGGCGAATCCAATAACTAAGCCTGTAGCTATTATTATATAATAGTTAGTATCTCTTTTTCTAATTAACTCTCCTTTTTTCCATTTCGTAAAAGCAAAGGTGACAATGAGGAAAGTGAGCGGGTAAGTTATAATTGCAGAAGCATTACCAAATAGAAAGTCAATAGCCCCAGAATTGATTGTAGTCAATATACCAATAAAGTTACCCCAATTGTTTTGCTTACCTACAAGTCTAGTAGATAATAGAGAAAAAATCGCCCCAACAGTCGAGAAAATACCTAATGGAAACGCACCTTGTTGTGCATAAGTCCACAATTCCTTAAAAGGAATTCCATACTGAATTTCTCCTTGAAAAAAAATAGTTTGGTGAAAGCTGCGATGATAGCAAACGCCAAATATTAATAGGGCACCAAACAGATCTAAATATTTAGATTGTACTAACTGTCGAAGGATCGGACGTAGAGCGCTCATAAGTGGGTATTCGTAGTAGAATAATTTTAATCTCTAAAGTATAAATATAAGGAATGAAAATGAAATGAAGTGCAAAACAATCCTGGGGACAGCCAATTAATTCATCCGATCACTTCCAGTGGAATGTCGTCAACTTAAGGATTTGAATGTGTGGATCGTCGAAGTTTGTAACTTCGATGCTATATGATCATTAGGTACTCGTATGGAATTGCAGTTATAACCTGCGATT
>JALZWC010000613.1 GCA_023300255.1 Saprospiraceae bacterium
GGCAAAGTGTAAGAATAAATTACACAGTTACACTTCGCTCTTTTTACAAGAAAAAATGTCGGCGCATTCTGGCTCAACTTATTTAATTCTTTTCACTTATCATTAATACTTGGAATTAATCACATCCAAGATGACTTTTAGCCATTGGATCATTAAAAGGGAAACAGTTACCTGATAAGACTGAAGTCGGTTCATACCTTTTAAGATTTGGATCATACAAACCATTACTTATAAAATCTGTAAGTGCCGTAATCTCTTCATCAGATAAATTAAGTGGTTTAAAATGCTCACTTAAGGCATTATCTGGAACGTTATCATTTTCTTTCATTCCTCGATTCTTATATTCTATTACTTCTCTAATAGATCTCATACTGCTTCCATGACCATAAAACGGAGAATCCTTTAAGTTGTATAGTTGAGGTACTTTGAATCTAAACATATCTTCTTCATTTCCTGTAAAGCCTCCTCTACCCATGTTTTCGCCATTCTCTGAACTAGTCTTGAATGTCCGTTCGCTAATTTGATAAAGATCTTTCATACCATATGCGTGAAATTCCATAGAACTCATTGCTGGTCCAGTATGGCAGGTACTACACTCTCCTTTTCCAAAGAAAACGATAGCCCCTTCTTTTTGTAATTCAGTCATGGCATTATTATTTCCTTTTAACCATTCTTGAAACGGCGATTGATTGGGCAACAGTGTACGTTCATAAGCAGCAATTGCTAAACCCATCGTTTCGTTACTACATGCTGCTGGAAAGGATAAACCTGGAAAAGCTTTTTCAAAATATTCTATATAATTCTTATCTTCCATGAAAGCCGTATCGACGCCCATTCTATGTACTTTTAATCCAGCAATCGCTTGGATTTCCGTACCTTCATAACCTAGATTATTCACTGCTTTAGGCGTATCTTCTGTCCATGCATACTCTGTGCCTGAATTAGGTCCAGTAGCACCAAATTGGCCATTCCAAAGGATAGCTTGTTGATAAGCCATATTAAGCGCAGAAGGGCTCCGTATAGGCTGAACGTCTATCATACTGCCAGGATATAAACTTCCTTTGATTCTTCCTTCTCCATTAATACCAAAACCAATTCCTCCTTCTCCTATTCCTTGGAAACGTCCTGCTTGAAATCCTGCGCTAGCAAAATGACAAGATGCGCAAGAAAAATTCCCTTTACTAATACCATTTTCAGGATTGATGGCAAGAGCAGTTTCGTGGAAGAGTAATTTGCCTAACTCCACTTTCTCCTTGGAAATAGGATTTTTGGGATCTTGAGGAATTTTATCAAAATCATCAGAATTAGGAAGAACAAAGAACTCCGTTCCATCACCATTACTTGCTAGCGATAATATTTCACTTAGTTCTTCATCTTGTAAAGAGCTAGTAGCTCCATCTTTATTACATCCCAATAGTAGGCTTGTAGAAAAAAATAGACAAAAAATGAAATTTTTATTTGTTAGCATAATATAGTTATTTGCTGTAATCTGTTAGCTAGACTAGTTGTCAATTATATAATAATTGACAGGAGGGATATAATAAAATGAAGACTGATTAAAGAGACAATCTTTAGGTAAATAGCCAAATTTTGTACCAGAAAGAGCTTGTAGCTTTAAGACATTGAAGTCTTGATAGCTTTGGATTGATATTTGCGGAAATAGACAATTGAATTAGAAAATGCTCCTTTTTGCTAAACATTCTATTATCTTTCAATAAATACCTGACATTCAAGTCAAAAAATATTTAAATTTATTGAAATTTATACGACATTATTTTAGTTGTTCCGTATCCCTAGGTAGAATTACTTACCTTCCATCTAAAACTGCCTTTTTCATGTGGAGATTTAAATATGCATACTTTTGGCTTATTGGGGCTACTATCTGTTGCTTTTTACTGGCGATATATGTGGATGGGCTTTATGATAATAAAAAGCATCTAGAAGAATATGTCGAAGCGATCAGCGATCATGTAAAGACACAAGAAGGAGTCATAGAAGAAGCATTAAAGGATACTACTTTTCTGAGAATTATAGAAACAGGAACGGATACTATTTATCCAAAAGCATTCTCTGAGCAAAATCACCCTTTAAACCTATGTATCTATCAAAAAGGGGAGCTTGTTTTTTGGTCACAATCAATGGCCTTTCCTACTCCAGAAATATTAGTAGAATTAACAACAACTCCTGTACTTTTTAGGCAGTTATCAAATGGGTATTTTAGAATTGCCAAACATGCTATTCCTAATATAACATCGAAGGGAAGTTTTGCTGTTTCTTTTATCCCCGTTAAATGGAGTTATCCATCCGCTCTTGAAAATATTCATGATCAGTTTGAGCCTATTTCGAAAAACATCCCAGGTGATATACTGATCAGCTATACTCCTCCTCCTAGTGCCAAAGCTAACCTCACTCCTACTCTTTTTGAAGTAAAAGATTCAGAAGGTTCCGTTCTATGTTATTTACAACAATCTAAAAATGCGCCTAACAGGGTTCATTTTATAAGTTTATTTTTATATTTCTTAGCATTTTGCCTTTTAGGACTTATTCTTAATAAAATTGCCTTACAGCTTAATAGTACCAATAAGGCGTGGCTTGGACCAAGTTTTTTGTTATTTACGGTTTTTGGATTGAGGTACTGGAGTCTTTTTGCTAATTGGACTGGGGCGCTAAAGCAATTTGAAATTTTCCAAAATTCCTTTGATACGACTAGTATGTCTATAGGAGACGTATTGATAAATATTGTCTTGTTATTATGGATTATTATTTTCATACATCGCCATTCCAAGGCAAAGTCCAATTCAGGAGACTTACCACTAAATATTAGATTTCTATTATCAACCTTGAATTACTTGGCAGTAATTTTAGCACTTTTGTTATTAATAAGTATGCTAAAGAGTTTGGTACTAAATTCTAATGTACCATTTGATTTCAAAAATGTATTTAATCTAGAGCCTTATAGTGTAGTTGCTGTTTCCTCTATTATTTTGTTATTATTCTCTCAATTTATTTTTAGTCATCGGATGATGCTTTCCGTTAGAGAATTCAAGCTCCCATTCCTTAAAAGAGTTTTTTCTTTATTACTAGCTACCTTGATTGCCTTACCTATTATCTACTCTATAGATTTAAAACTTAATCTTGTCATTAGTGTATTGATCGCTTTTATCTTTATTCTAACCTATGATATTTTTGCAGACTATACTAACCCCGGTCTTGTATGGATGGTCGTATGGGTTATCTTTTTTGCTGTTTTCTCTTCTGGTTTACTCAATAAGTATAATTTTGATAAAGCAGAATTAGAACAAGAAAGAATCGCAAAAAGTATTGCGGAAGAAAATGATCCTTATTTTGAGAAAGCTTTACTAAATCTAAATGATAACTTAAAAATAACGCTTAAGGAAAAGTTACAAAACACTCAATTATCTATAAAACAATTAGTAGAACAAGAAATTTTAAAAGAGAATTATATCTACAAAAATTATGGTCACGTTATTTATAATTCTTTAGAATATGACTCTACCACCTTAGCTGATTTCACCCTTAATTTAGCAGAAAGATTAGCCATTGCTAATCCTATAGAAGGATCAGAAAATTTATACTTTTACTCTAATAGTAAAGGTTATTTCTCTTATATACTAAACTATTCTGAAAATAGCATCGCACCAATTGTATTAGAATTTAAAAAAGCTGGGCAGCGTATTCCTACGGTATATTCTGAACTACTTTCTTCTCAAAATTTCAAAAGAATCAACGGAATTTCTAAATATGACTATGCAATTCAAAAAGGAGGAAAAACTGTAGAACGAAATGGTGTTTCTCTAAATAAGCTATTAAATGCGCTTAAAAGATTACCCCCGCCTGGAGAAAATGTGCGAATACAGAAAAAAAATTCTTATGATTTTCTTTACAATCATGATGATAATACCTTCGTCTATTTAAGTAAAAAGAAAAATGGGTACTTACATCCTATTTCTTTATTCTCTTATATCTTTGGATTGTTGATATTAACTGTTTTATTATTTACTATCGTTAATCTAAAATTAAAAATCTTACCAAATAACCTGAATTTCAATTTAGGAGAAACGACTTCCTTAAAAAACAAAATTCAGTTTTCTACAAGCCTGTTGACCTTGATGTCCTTTGTCATTATTGCCTTTATCTCTGTTTTGTTCTTAGGAGATAACTGGGTAGATTATCATGATAATCGTTTAAAAAGAAAGGTTCGTTCCGTACAGCGAGATTCAGAAGAATGGCTGAGATATATGAATAATTCTATAGATTCTATTAAAACTAGAGTGCCAAGATTATCAGTAACTCATAGTATAGATGTCAATTTATTCAACTTAAAAGGAGAACTAATTAATGCTTCTCAAGAGGATATATATAGCCGCGGAATCTTACCTCCTAAGATGAATGCCAATGCTTATTTTGAGTTTAAATCTTCTCCCTACAAAGACTTTTATCAAATTGATGAGAAAATAAGTGATGAGGTTTATACGACTGCTTTTGTTCCTTTAAAAGATGAACATGGAAAAAGACTGGCCTATATCAGTGTCCCCTATTATTCCAAACAGGGAAGTCTAGAGGATGAAATATCTGATTTTATGGGAAATCTTTTAAATGTATATGTTTTTCTTTTATTACTTGCAGGTATTATATCGTTTAGTATGGCCAATTCTATTACGAGGCCATTGACTGCTATTGGAGAAAAACTACAAGAAGTAAAACTAGGAAAGCCCAATACTCCATTGGAATGGGAAACTAAAGATGAGGTCGGTACGCTCATCGCGGAATATAATAAGATGATTAAAAAGTTGGATGATAGTGCCAATCTCTTAGCGAAGTCTGAACGAGAAGGCGCCTGGAGAGAAATGGCTAAACAAGTCGCACATGAGATTAAAAACCCCTTGACTCCAATGAAGTTAAGCATTCAATATCTAACACACGCGTTTCAATCAAATCCAGACAATATAGAACCACTCATGAAGCGGGTATCAAATACCTTAATTGAGCAAATCGATAACCTAGCTCATATTGCCAATGAATTCTCTAATTTTGCTAAAATGCCTCGAGCGAATAATGAAGAATTTATTGTCAATGATTTAGTAGAATCTGTTCACGATTTGTTCAAAGAAGTAAAGGATGCAGATGTTTCCTTAGCCCTTCCCCAAAAAGAATACACTGTTTTTGCAGATCGGAAACAATTGATGCGGGTGTTGAATAACTTAATTAAAAATGCGGTAGAAGCAATTCCAGAAGAAAAAGATGGAGCTATAAACGTTTCTTTATTCGAGCGAGATGCAATGGCTATTATTAAAGTGAGCGATAATGGCATTGGTATTCCTGAGGAGATGAAAAATAAAGTTTTTGTCCCAAATTTTACTACTAAAAATTCTGGTACTGGATTGGGCTTAGCTATTTCAAAAAACATTATTGAGTCTGTGAATGGAAAGATATACTATGAGACTGAGCCAAATGTAGGGACAGATTTCTTTGTAGAATTGCCCATTGAAAGTATTGGCAAAATTGATACTATATAATGATTTATTTTCATGACTGGTTGATTCCTTATATATAAGGAATGACGAAATAATAACTGTCTCAATTTGGCTTGCTCTTTTCCAGTCTTAGAAAGCCAAAAAAAGAGTCCGTAGCCCTGCTATGCACTAGTTTTTTGGCTTCCTAAGACAGAAAAATGACTAACC
>JALZWC010000614.1 GCA_023300255.1 Saprospiraceae bacterium
TGGTAGGTTTAAAATGCTACTAATCAAAGAATTATATAGAGCCTGCCAAATAAATTTGGCGGCTACGTATGATTCAAAGCTATTAGCGGTCAGCCTGTTTAGAGTGGTCGGATCAAACATTCGTACACCAAGGAGGATTGCTAGCAACCACTTTTTCATAGATAGGGCATTCCTTCCCATGTGCACCCGGCAAATACCCGGAGCTCATCAGAAATTCGTTCGTAATCTCTCCTCCTGTAAATTTGAATGTTTTCTTAAATAACTTTACCCATTCTTCTCTTGTTTTTGGATAGTGGTGGTCTAGCCATTTTTTAAAGGAACCATACTCTTTTTGTAGGCTTATAATTTGATTAGCATTATGGATTGCAGCATTCACCTTTAGTTTGTTACGTATAATCCCCGCATCTGCCAATAGCCTTGCCCTATCTTTTTCCGTATATTTAGCTACTTTTGAAATATTGAAATTAGAGTAGGCTTTTCTGAAATTATCTTTTTTATTTAAAATAGTGGTCCATGAAAGCCCAGCTTGGTTAATTTCCAATAGGAGTCTTCCAAACAATTCATTATCATTGTCTATAGGAAAGCCGTATTCAAAGTCATGATAATGGCGATTCACGTTATCATCAGCCATATTCGCCACGGTATTACAATAAGAATTAATTGATTCCATATAAAAAGGTTAACTAAAGGAAAAGTACACAAAGTATGAAAAATATTAATCGCTATGTCTTATTTGTTCTAGCAATTTTATTAGTAGGTGGAGTCGTCTACTATCTAAGCGATATTGTAGCCTATATATTAATATCTTGGGTATTGTCCATGTTAGGGCAACCAATCATGCGGTTTCTTATGCAGTTAAAAATTAGTAAATTTAGACTAGGTCCCAATATAAGTGCCGTTTTAACCTTATCCTTTTTCCTAGTTATTTTTGCTGCTTTAATATTAATGTTTGTTCCTTTAATAGCCGAACAGGCCAATAATCTGGCGAAAGTAGATTATGCCGCTATAGCGACCGCTCTGGAAGAACCTATTCAACAATTCAATAATTGGATTGCTAGAATAGGTATTGCGCCGACAGGTAAAGATACGTCCACACAGGTCAAAGAAGCGCTGACTGGCTGGTTTGAACCTAGCAAAATTGGTAATCTATTCAGCTCTGCATTAGGCTTTGCAGGTAATTTTTTAGTTGGCTTTTTTTCTATCGTGTTTATCACTTTCTTTTTTTTAAAAGAGAAGAATTTATTTTTGAATTTTTTGCTAATGCTTGTGCCTACAGAATACGAATATAAAGTAAAAAAAATAATGGCAGCAGTCAGTAAAATGTTGACTCGTTATTTTGGAGGAATTGTTTTTCAAGTGTCTATCATTACTTTGCTTGTTTCTGTATCCTTATCATTGTTGAGTATTCAAAACGCTTTATTAATTGGTTTCTTTGCTGCTTTAGTTAATGTGATTCCTTTTGTTGGACCAGCTATAGGGGCAACGTTTGCCGTATTTGTTACGATTTCTTCTAATCTTAATCTTGATTTCTATACAGAAATGCTTCCATTAATAGGGTGCGTAATAGCTGTTTTTGCAATCATGCAAATGACAGATAATTTTATCCTCCAGCCTTATATTTTTTCTAATAGCGTATTAGCTCATCCATTAGAAATATTTATTATAATTATGATTGGATCCAAGATAGCTGGGGTCTTAGGTATGATCCTGGCCATTCCTGGGTATACTGTCATTAGGGTCATTGCCAGCGTTCTTTTGAGTGAGTTTAAAATAGTGAAACAGGTTTCTAATCGAATGGGCTTGTGATATACTTTAGCGTTTCTAGCTGGCGCAAAAGCTCTGCCTTGCGCCTACTATCATGGAAGGTTTTACCTTCTTTTAATTCAATTTATTAGCCTATCAAATAAATTGAGTGTAAAATAAAGCTGGGGCACTTTTTCCTATAGAAACGACCCGCCTAGCATCCCTACATCCACACTTTGTTTTACACTCAAATAAATTAGAAAAACTGTGCTTTAATAAGGCACAGCCTTATAAGATAGGAGGCACAAGGCACAGCCTTTGCGCCAGCAATACAACTAAAACATGGCATCCAGTCTAAAACAAAAAGGGTTTGAAATAATTGAAAACGTATATTCGGAAAGAGAGGTAAATGAAATTTTACAAATAGTAAAAACCAAAGGCATCGAAAAAAAATTTGGTATACGAGAATTTCTAGTAGATAATCCAGTAATTAGGGAAAAGATTTTTACAAAGAAACTATTAGAAATCATCGAAAGAATTTCTTTGACTTGTGACAAATCAATTAAGTCAATCTATTTCGACAAACCACCAAATGCAAATTGGGTGGTGAATTGGCATCAGGATTTGACCATAAATCTCCGCAATAAAAAAGAGGTTGAAAATTTCAAAAATTGGAGAGTAACTAAAGAAAGAATTGTTGTTCAGCCAAATAGACAAATGCTAGAAAGCATCTTCACTATAAGGATTCACTTAGATGATTGCACAAAAGAAAATGGAGCTTTAAGAGTAATCGAAAACTCTCATAACACAGGGGTAATTGAAATCAAAGAGTGGATAAAAAACAAAGAAGGTGTCGAAAGAATTTGTGAAGTTAGAAAAGGTGGGATTTTAATAATGAAGCCTTTACTCTTGCATTCTTCCCGAAGAACAGAAAATCAAAAGAATAGACGAGTGATTCACATAGAATTCACGGATAAACAGCTACCTGCTGGTTTAAAATGGAAAGAAATGATTGAAATAAAATCATCTAGAATCATTGAAGTTTAATCTCAATGATCCTAGATAATTCGATAATTAAATACGCTGGCGCATAGACTCCGCTTTGTGCCTCCTATCATGGAAGGTTTTATCTTCTGTTCTATTCAATACTAGCCTATCAAATAAATCAGAAAATTTTGCTTTAATAAGGCAGAGCCTTATGGATAGGAGGCACAAGGTACAGCATTTGCGCCAGCGGGTAATTTTATTCTCCAATCTTACATCTAGGTACGTTCAATAAATCCTAGTCAATTTTACTGCATCAATTGAATCTCTCCATCTTTTCCAATGTGAATAGCTCTTAAACTTTCTGTACGTGTATCAACATCCAATGCACTATTCTCTAATCGTAAAACTCCTCTAGGACATACCGCTGCACAAACACCACAACCTACACAAGATGCCCGCACAATATCCTGTCCACGCTGTGCATAATGACGCACATCAATACCCATTTCACAATACGTAGAACAGTTACCACAAGAGATGCATTGTCCACCATTCGTGGTAATACGGAAACGAGATTTAAATCGCTGCACTAAGCCTAAATAAGCAGCCAAAGGACAGCCAAATCTACACCAAGTCCGATTCCCCATTAATGGATAGAAACCAGTTCCTATAATTCCTGCAAAAGCAGATCCTATTAAAAAGCCGTACCAAGTACGAACGGTATCACTATTGAAAATAAATATCTGATAAGTGCCTGTGAAATAAGTGTATAAAGTCATCAAAGTCATCACGACTGCAAAGACTAATACAGCATGAATAATCCATCGTTCGTATTTCCATGCTCGCACACTTTTATCAGATAACTGTCTATAAGGATCACCCATTGTTTCGGCTAAGCCCCCACAGCCACATACCCAAGAACAGTACCAACGCTTTCCAAAGAAATAAGTAATAATCGGAACGCCTATCAATGCTAATGCAATACCCCATACTAACATGAATAATCCTAGGTTACCACCGTTCAATAGGTTGTTCAAATTCCACTCAAAAAAGAAACTATAATTTAGTGGCCATATACTCTTAAAGTCATAATACGGCTGATTTAATTTGACTAATATTTCTGGTATAATAAAGGCGAATGCTGTTTGAAAAAACATCACCGAAATTGTCCGAATAATCTGGTAGTTATTATGTCGATACTTAGCAATCATTCTAACGCCCATTACCAACATCACGATTGTATACAGCATTCCATACAAGAACCATTGACTTGCAGGATTTCCGCTCAATGCTCTACTAACTGGGTCTGCTATAATTATCCAAGGGGTAATATAGGCTGGACTCCAGTACAATAAAATATAAAAACCGATTAAATAAATTCCTGTAATAATGCCTAACCATCCCGTAATATCAGGAGAAGCGGAACGAGCGGGCGTATTCACTTTTTGTTTTTCATAAAACAATACTAACCAGACAATTAAGCCCATAATTAAAGCGGTGACGATTGGCCAGAAAAGGTTCTGATTCATATAGAACACCCCATATAATAGGATACCTGCTATTGTCAAACCAAGCATCAGACTTCGTATATTCACGGTAAGTCCTCTAGTCATTGGACTATGATAAATATGGTTGTTTTTAATACCGGGCAATGGAATAAAAGACGGAATAATAAAGAATATACCACCTAGTATACCTAAGCCAATAGTCGACAACCAATAACGGCCTGGATTCTTTGCGATAGGGCCAATGCTGGATGCTTTTGTGGTATTGAGCAACATGTTTTTCACATCTCCATCTCCCATTCTAAAGTCCCACTCCGAGACCCCTTCTGGAAGACCATTTTTAGCTTTTACATCTAAAGATTTTTGTGCTTCTTTCAATACAGATTTTAGGTCTGATATAAAGGCAAAATTTGAACTGTATGTTTTGCCCAGCAACCCCTTTTGGGTAGCAACTTCTAGTACCTCTTTTTGTTGAAACACCTTAGAAGTGCTAACTGCGGATGGTGTTAATTGGTATTCTTCTAAACCTAAAGCTAATGTAAAAATAGCTAGTGCTAAAACGAATAATCCTAATCCTAATTTTTGAATAATATGCATATCTCTTTTCTACTTGTTGGTTGATTTTTTTTAAACCATAAAGGTTTTAGAATAGAGAACCGAGAGTAGAGATGTATTTCGCTTAAAAACAGACGAAATTCTGTTTTTTTTATGAAGCACATCTCTATTCTCTACTCTCTACTCTCTATTCTTTTTTCTATACTCCAGCTTTTTGTCTCAAAAACTTAATAGCATTTGTCAAATTCCTTTTTTGCTTTAGCTGTAAGATCTTACCCGTTTGTTTATTGTATAAATCAACTACTTCTGATTCATACTCTTTGTAAAATTCTGGATCAAAATTGGCAAGCCCAAGACTTTGTAGAACAGTTTCTATAGATGCTTTTTCGGCTAACCATTTCTCGCAGACCTCATGTCTATATCGAACGCCCATTAAATTAAATCCTATTATTTCCGAAGTATTCTTATCATACACTAATCGAATACTTTTTCGACCATCTGAATGCTCCCAGTAAATAGACTCGTGATTATCAGGAGCATTTGCCAATACCGTTCCATATACTTGATACTCTATCTCAAAGAATTTAGCAGAATTAAACCATCTTCGTGGTTGGTAGGTCGTTGGTTTTCCACATACGGTATAAGCGACTGTCTCGCCCATCATTTTCCCTGTATACCAAACAGCTTCTATTGGGCGTCTACCTGGAGGAGGATTTTTCATTTGAGCACAATCCCCAATGGCGTATATGTCTTTAACAGAAGTTTCTAGTTGTTCATTAACTACAATACCTCTTCCAATCTCTATTTCAGGAGCACTATTTTTTATAAAGTCAATATTAGGTCGAACACCTGCGGTTAGTCCAACAAATTGACAATCTACTTTATCTCCTTTATTCGTGATCGCAGCACCAGCAGCACCATTTCCATCATCAACGATTTCTTTTAATTCTGTTTCTAAACGCAGGTCAATGCCATTCTCTAGAATATGCCTATTAATCATTGCAGACTCTTCCGCAGGTAATACCGCATTCCAATAACTTTTTTCTCTTACTAAAAAAGTAACGGGAATGTGACGCGAATGAAACATCTCTGCCATTTCAATACCGATCAATCCTCCTCCTACAATTACTGCTTGCTTTAAACCTTCACTAGATGTTTCCATTCTTTCCAAATCTTGGTAAGAATACAT
>JALZWC010000615.1 GCA_023300255.1 Saprospiraceae bacterium
GTTGCCCCTGCTAAGTAGGGCAACCACAAGGGATTGCCCATACAATAACTCCGTAACTTCTTAATTGTAAGGAACAATGTTAGACGGGTAGCCATTGTGATTTTTTAAACATTGGTTGTCAACGACTTCATACTTCATACTTCATACTTACGACTTCACTTAGCAGCTGATTCATCTAGGATTTTCAAAAAAGTACTAGGTTCTGGTCTAACTCTATAATTGTCTGTTAAATCAGCAAAAAGGATTTTACCATTTTTATCGGTGATGAGAATCGTTGGCATAACCGTATCAGAATCGTAGCCTAATACTTGGAATCCAAAAGGCAAGCCATTTTTACTTAGTAGGTGTAATTGTTGAGCGACTTTATTGCCTTTATCCACTAGAAAATGAAAACCTATTTGAAATTTTTTAGCAAGAGAAGCCGTAGATTTATGCGGTTGAGGACTAATGAGTATCATATTGACTCCACGTTTTTCTAGTTCTTTATATTGAGCAGCAATTTCTTTGATTTGTGACATGCAGAGTGGACACCAGTTTCCTCTATAAAACATATAGATGCTTGGTTTACCTTTAAAACGATCATTAGAAACAATATTGCTGGTCTTGTCTTCTAATTGAAAAAATGGTAATTGTTGACCGACTTTTAAAGTAGTATTACCTGCCCTGTTATTGAACTTGGAATACCAACGTACATATAATGACCATAAGATATCGGTAATAATCGCTAAAGTATAAACTAACGTACTGCCTGTAAAGGTCAATAAAGAACCAATACCGATAACAATAGTCCAAGGAAGTAAATTTGGGGAAGTTCTAGGTTTGTTAGTAATAAATAGGAGTAAGAAGAAAAGAGGGATAGGGAAAGAAGCTAAGAAAAGCCCTATATACTGTAAAGAAAAGCCTTCATACCATAAAGTCTTTCCACTAAAAATGGCAACGAATAAAGCGACCAAGGGAAAGGTAGAAATAAATATAGACTTTAATAAATTCATGTTTTTGCTTTTTTCTAATAACTTACTAATTCTACTTTGATACTGTAGAATTTTTCATCGGACCACGCTAGTGATTCGATGAGAAAATTAGCGCCGCCCCCTCAATCGGATGACTAGCGTCGTCTGATTGGAAGGAATAGCCCAAAGTTCCAAAGTAGAACTAAACAGCTTCTAAATAAAGGCTTATATAGAGAATATGAAGATATGGACATATAACTTATCTGAAAATACCAGTAATAAACTTTACAATAAATTTGAATATTATTAAAATTCCTAATAGTTTTGCGCTTTGTGGTTAATTATAACCATCACTTTTCTGCAAAAGTAAGTATCTGTTTTTTAAGTATTCTAGTTAGGACAAAATCAAATAAGTAAATTTCTTGTTCTTGTCTCTACAGGAATAGATTAATTTGTAGAATCCTCTATTTTTCATTCCCATCTTGATGGGTTTTTATAGAGAAGGGTGAAGAGATCGGGCTCCAAGCAACCCTGGCAACCTCCCTAATTCCTTTAGGTAAGGTGCCAATTCCCGCCAAAATATTTTCTAAGTAGAAAATAGTATTTGGAACTATAAAGACAAAAAAGTACACACTGTACATTTTTTTGGCTATTTGTGTCTTTATTTATACGCCTTGTAATGAGGAGGTTTTGTATAGATTTCGGTATTAAAATACTGTCTAGTATTTGATTGGACCTTACTATTGGTAAATGTCAGTCAATGCATAAGATAAGACTTTTGATACAGAGATCGTTCTAATAAAACGGTATAGCGAAGCTTAGTAATAAATCAATTTGCTTTGTATATCCTTTTATTTGAAATACAATCTTAAAGAATTTCATTATAAACTGATTTGCACAAATGCAATTCCTTAAAGTAAGTACCAACTTTGATTGATAATTATAAAAAAGCAGAATTACAGATATTAAAACATACGCAAGCCTTCCCGCTTGACAGTGGGGAAGTGTTGTCGGAAGTAGAAATAGGATATTGTACTTATGGAACTTTTAAGCCCGAGAAAAAGAATGTACTATGGGTATTTCATGCTTTAACAGGTAATGCAGACGCGCTTGATTGGTGGGACGGTTTGATTGGAGAAGGTTTATTATTTGATCCAAAAAATTATTTTATAGTTTGTGCTAATGTATTAGGTTCTTGTTATGGATCAACATGTCCATCATCAGAGAATCCTAAAAGGAAGAAACCATATCTTAAAGATTTTCCTTTAATAACCATTAGGGATGTAGTGAAAGGGCACCAACTTTTAAGAAAGCATCTGGGGATAGCAAAGATAGATATAGGGATTGGAGGTTCTCTTGGAGGACAGCAATTGATGGAGTGGGCGGTATTGGAACCTGATTTATTTAACATCATAATTCCTATAGCAACTAATGCCAAATTTTCTCCTTGGGGAATCGCCCTGAATGCAGCACAAAGGATGGCATTAGAAGCAGATGTGACCTTATATGATCAGCATCCAGAAGCTGGTTTTAAAGGCTTGGAAGCTGCAAGGGCCATTGCTATATCTAGTTATAGACATTATAATACTTATGATGCTTCTCAACAAGATGAGGGTTCTAAGATAGATGATTTTAGAGCGAGTTCTTATCAGCGATACCAAGGAATGAAGTTAAGAAAACGTTTTGAACCCTTAGCCTATTATGCGCTTTCCAAAATAATGGATTCTCATGATATTGGTAGAGATAGGGGAGGAACGGAAAGAGCATTATTACAGGTGACTGCTAAAACTTTAGTCATTGGAATTACTACCGACATTTTATTCCCAGTTAGAGAGCAAAAGTATTTGGCGCAGTATATTAAAAACGCCTCCTTAGAAATCATAGAATCTGATTATGGCCATGATGGCTTTCTTATAGAATACGGACAGTTGACTTATATCATTTCGCAATTTCTTATGAAGTAGCTTTTTGAGAATAGAGAGGCGAGAGCAGAGAATAGAGACATATCCGTTTTCAGTTAACAACTTTTCGTTTTTTAGACAAATGACCAGTAGGCTAGAGAACATTCTTCAAAACAAACAAACAATGAAGCACTTTGAATCAAAAGCTATTCGAACGCAAACTGAAAGAACGCAGTACAAGGAGCATAGTACACCAACGTTTTTAACGTCTAGTTTTACATTTGACAATGCCGAGCATATGCGAGCAATGTTTGCTGGAGAAGTAGAAGGAAATATTTACAGTCGCTATTCGAATCCAAGTACCTCTGAATTAGTTGAAAAGGTTTGTCAAATGGAAGGAGCAGAATCAGGATTTGCCACTGCTTCAGGTATGTCCGGGGTATTTACTAGTATTATATCCTTTTTAAAACAAGGAGATCATGTTATTGCCTCTAGAGCCGTGTTCGGTTCTACCCATCAGATTTTGACGAATATTTTACCTAGATGGGGAATTAGTTTCACCTATGTAGATCCAACAGATGTGAATAGTTGGGAAGCAGCAGTGCAACCAACTACGAAAATGCTGGTAATGGAAACCCCTTCTAATCCAGGCTTAGCTATGATTGATTTGAAGCAGGCAGGGGTGTTTGCTAAGGCGCATAATTTGATATTCAATGTTGATAATTGTTTTGCTACGCCTTACTTGCAGCAGCCTATAACTTATGGAGCAGATATAGTAGTTCATTCCGCTACTAAATGGATGGACGGGCAAGGTCGAGTATTAGGCGGCTTGATTGTTGGTCGTGCTGATTTAATGCAAGAAGTGCAAACGTTTATTCGGCATAGTGGTCCTGCTATGTCTCCATTTAATGCATGGCTAATTTCTAAAAGTTTAGAAACTTTGGCGGTAAGAATGGATCGACATTGTGCCAATGCTAGTAAACTAGCGCAGTACTTTGATGATAATGGGGAAGTATTAAAAGTTTTATATCCGCATCATCCTACCCATCCACAATATGAATTAGGCAAACGACAGATGAGCCAAGGAGGCGGGATTGTAACGTTTGAGATTAAGGGAGGGATAGCGCGAGGATCACGGTTTATTGATGCCCTTAAAATGATTTCTATTTCCTCTAACTTAGGAGATGCCCGTTCTATCATTACGCATCCAGCATCGACGACTCATTCAAAATTATCAGAGGCGGAAAGATTAGCGGTAGGGATAACTCCTGGACTGATAAGATTATCGGTAGGCTTAGAACATGTAGATGATATAATGTCTGATGTAGATCAAGCATTGGCTTTGTCCACTGAGGCTGTAAAAATTGCAGTTTGATTTAAAGAATTAAACGAATATACAATTAAATAGAGAATTTATTCTCAAATAACTTTAAAGTAATCTTTACTCATTTTTTAAAATTAAAAGAATGTAAAACAATATTGGGGCAGCCAATTAATTCATCCGATCACTTCCAGTGGTCGGATGAAACGTGCAGCTTGATCCGACCACTGGAAGTGATCGGACCAATTGGATTGACATTGCCCCAATTTTGTTTTACACTTAAATTAAAACACATTTTCAATGTCTGACTATCGTTTTGAAACCTTACAATTACACGCTGGACAAGAGGAAGTAGAAGGTACTACTATGTCTAGAGCAGTTCCTATTTACCAAACCTCTTCTTATGTTTTTAAAGATAGCGAGCATGGAGCTAATCTTTTTGCATTAAAAGAATTCGGTAATATTTATACTCGGATTATGAATCCGACAACAGATGCTTTTGAAAAAAGAATTGCGGCATTAGAAGGTGGGGTAGCGGCCTTAGGAGTAGCAGCTGGTCTGGCTGCACAATTTATCGCCTTAAACAATATATGCCAAGCAGGAGATAATTTTGTTTCCTCTTCTAATTTATATGGTGGAACCTATAATCAATTCAAAGTAGCTTTTAAGAGATTGGGTATTGAAGTACGCTTTGCCGCTAGTGAAGACCCACAAGAGTATGCTAAATTAGTAGATGAAAATACCAAAGCAATCTACTGTGAGACTATAGGTAATCCAAGTTTTAGAGTGCCTGATTTTGATGGCCTATCAGGGATTGCTAAAGCAGCAGGTATCCCATTAGTGGTGGATAATACCTTTGGAGCAGGTGGATATATCTGTCGACCAATTGATCATGGTGCCAATATAGTAGTGCAATCAGCTACGAAATGGATTGGTGGTCATGGTACATCTATCGGTGGGGTAATTGTGGATGCGGGTAATTTTAATTGGGGTAATGGAAAATTTCCTCAATTTACAGAACCATCAGAAGGTTACCAAGGCCTAAAGTTTTGGGAAGTATTCGGAGAAGGTGGACCATTCGGAAATATTGCATTTATTATTCGAGCAAGAGTAGAAGGTCTAAGAGATTTTGGTCCTGCTTTGAGTCCATTTAACTCCTTTTTATTATTACAGGGTTTAGAGACTTTATCTCTTAGAGTACAAAGAACGGTCGAAAATGCGATGGAAGTTGCCACTTGGTTAGAAAGTCATCCACAAGTAGATAAAGTATGGTATGCTGGTTTAGAAAGTCATGAACGTCACTCTTTTGCTAAGAAATACCTTAGAAATGGATTTGGTGGGGTACTAAGTTTTACCATCAAAGGGGACAAGTCAAATGCTGTAAACTTTGTCAATAATCTAAAATTAGTGAGTCACCTTGCCAACGTAGGGGATGCTAAGACCTTAATTATTCAGCCAGCTGCAACAACACATCAACAATTATCAGAAGAAGCGCAAAAAGCTGCTGGTGTTTTACCAAATCTATTAAGATTGTCTGTTGGTATTGAACATATAGAAGATATTAAAGGCGATTTACAACAAGCTTTTGATACTTTGGTGTAGATGTCAGAACGTTCCGAAATACTTCGGAACTGTCAGGTGTCAGAACGCTGCGCTGTCAGATGTATGATGTTGACCACGTCATGTTGTCAACATCATAATCTGACAGTGTAGCGTTCTGACAGTTCTGTTAGCTAAGCTAACCAGAACGATTTGACGGCTGACTTCAAAAAAAGGGATGCTCTTAGAGTATCCCTTTTTTAAGATAAGTTTAGTACTTCTACCAAAGGGTTAATACAATGAATACAGATGGATATTCGTTATTATTTCAGCGATTAACTTAGAAATTGGGACTGTTTAATATATTGAACGCTACGTGTCGGACACCTTCGAAGGTGTCCGACACGTATTCCAATAATAAAAGCTTCATTATCATATGCGATTATTCGGTTTCCTTGTTCTTTTTATAACATGTACTTCTGGGCAAATACTTTTTTCTCAAGCGGCTGACTTCTCTTTTCCTAAAGCAGAAGAAGAGCTAGCTACACTAGCAAATAAAGTGGTCAACGATTCTTTATTAGAAGATCGATTAGCTGCCTATGAGGAATTTGAAACGAACTTATTAGCTACGCTTCAGCAACCCGCTTCCTTCGATTATCTATTTGAGGCGGTTCAATCAGTTTCCATCCAACAAGCTCCAGATAGTACCTTTAGGATATTTACTTGGCAACTTTTTGTAGATAATAATACTTATAAATATGGAGGACTCATTCAAAAGAATGATGAAGCAGGGTCGATTTATCCGCTAACAGATGATTCTGAAAATATAGAATCTTATGATTTAGAGTATGAAACCCTTGGGCCAGAGGAATGGTATGGCGCATTATATTATAATATTTTTGCCTTTGATAGTGTAGCAACTAAATACTTATTATTTGGGTACGACGGATTTAAGTTTTTTCATAAACGGAAAGTAGCAGAAATTTTATCTTTTGATGAAGCAGGGGTGCCTGTATTTGGTGCGGCATTATTTTCTAAAGAGATAGAAGGCTATCCACCAAGTTCAAAAAATCGACTGTACCTGGAATACGATGCATCTATAGCAGTACGACTTAATTATGATGAAAAAATGAATATCATTATTCATGATCATCTTATTCAAATGCGTGGGCAATACAAGGGGCAAGGAACGGTCAATGTTCCTGATGGTAGTTATGAAGGTTATTACTTTGAGGAAGGTATATGGAAATATAAAGAGAAAATTTTTGACTTAGTTTCAGAGGAGCCTCCAAGAGAAGCGGATAAAGAAGAAAACCCGTTAAAGGAGAAGTTAGATATATTTGGTAAGAAGCGACGAGTAAAAAAGAAGAAAAAGAACTGATTGTAAGATGGTGTGATTGTAGGTGTTAAGTAGTCGGCCAAGAATAACCTAACATTAAAATGGCTTATTTTCTCGCTATTTGTCTTTACAAAAGGTCTTACGTAGCTAGGCTATGTGCGACTTTTTTAAAAACAACTAGCAAAAAATAAGCTCATTTAAATTGTTATCTTATTTATGTCCGACTACTTAACTATACAATCACACCATCTTACAACAATTTTAATTACTTGATCTAGTAGATACAACCTTAATTTTTTGACGATCTTTAGAAAGGCACGCACTAATTTTTTGCATTAATTCATCTGGTCCAAAAGGTTTTCCAACATGCTCATCCATTCCGAACAATTGCGCTTTTTCCTTTTCTGATAAGTAAGCAGAAGCAGTCAATGCGATAATAGGCATTTGGCTTATTTTTGAATCAGGAGATTTTCTGATTTCAGCGGTAGCTCTGTAGCCATCCATATTTGGCATTTGAATATCCATTAATACTAAATCGAAATAGCCATTATTTTGAATAGCATCTAATGCTTTTAAACCATCATCAGCAGTTGTTACATTCATTCCGATCTTATCCAACATCTTCCGCACTACTAATTGATTGATTTTATTATCTTCCACTACTAGTACATTCTTACCGACCATGAAGTTATAAGAAATTACTTTCTTCTCTTCTTCTGTGCCTTGATCAGCATCTGATAAAGTAGTGAAGGGTAAAAACATTTTATAGGTACAACCTTCTCCTAGAATACTATTCGCTTCAATTTTACCATTTTGTAGATCCACCAATCTTTTAGTGATTGCTAATTCCAGTCCAGAGGTACTTACCCCATCATATAAATCTGCTTGAGGATCTCTGGTAAAGTTCTTGAACATTTCCACTAATTTCTCTTGCTCGATACCCTTGCCGTTGTCTTCAATTTCAATGAAAAGGGTCAGTTCATTATTATTTAATTTATGTAGATTTATTTTAGTATTAATATATCCGTCTTCCGTATAATTCAAAGAATTACTTATTAGATCTGTAATGATTTGATTTAATCGGACAGGGTCACCTATTAATTTTTCTGGTATCTTTTTATCTATTTCAAAATTAAGGTTGACATTCTTTTCTTTTGCTTGTGCGATAGACCAATTTTTTACTTCCTCCACTACTTTTGAAACAGAGAAAGAACGATTTTGCATGACTAATTTGCCAGCTTCAATTTTAGAATAATCTAAAACATCATTGATAAAGACGACTAAATTATTAGCAGAGAATTGTAATTTTCGTAAAGCCTCTTTTTGGCTATCGTGTGGGTTGTCTTCTAATAACAAATGAGTTAAACCAACTATGATATTTATTGGTGTGCGCATTTCGTGGCTCATCATTGCCAAGAAACTATCTCTAGCAAAAGAAGATTTTTCCATAGATTCTCGTTCTGCCATCTCATCCACTAACTTAGTGTTTAACAGATCAAGGCTGGCCGCCTTTTCTATTAATTGGACATTCTTTCTATCTATTTCTTCTTTTTGCCATTCTATTTTGTCGTTCTTATCTAGTAATACGAAATTGGCTTTTTTCTTTCTTTGGTAGTTTAAGAATAACATAGAAAACAAACTAGCAATAAGACCAATAACCGCAAATAAGAACCATTTAATTCTATTCCCTGCTACTTTATCTTTTTCTAATAAGGCAATCTTTTTTTGCTTTTTTTCCGCCTCTAAAGCAGAATTATGACGCACCGTTAATTCATATAAAACTTTTGCTTTTTCATTAGCAGCTAGAATCTTATTACTCTTAACCGCAGCAGATTGGTATCCATATGCTTCATCATACTTACCTAATTTTGCATAAGCTTTTTCAATAGCAGTATATATTGCTGGAGTTTCTTTTTTAATACTAGTCTTTTTTAGTAAATCTCCCGCCTTCTCTAACTGTTGATAAGCAGTCGATTTATCTTTATTAGCTAAAGCAATTAAGCCAAAGTTCTTATAACTTTCTGCTAAGCCAAAAGTATCCTTGAGCTGGGTTCTTAAATCAAAAGATATTTGATTGCTTTCTTGTGCTTCTTCCGTATGTCCCTGCGCTAAACTTACTAAAGCTAAATCTTTATAGTCCACTGCTATATTGGACAAATCTTCTAAAGCACCATTTAAATCTAAAGATTGTCTGAAATAGGTTTGTGCACTTTCATATTCTCCAACATCTAAGGAAAGCTTTCCTAAGAATCTAGCTAAACCAGCAGCTTTCTTATACTCTTCATTTTCTATATATAAATTAAATGCTTGCCCGTAGCTAGCTTTTGCTTTACCAATAAAGTTCTGCTTATAGTAAACATCTCCTAAAACTTTTTTTACAGAAGCGATTCCTTTTCTATTTCCTG
>JALZWC010000616.1 GCA_023300255.1 Saprospiraceae bacterium
CGCCTTCTGGCTCAACTTATTTAATTCCTTTCACTAAAAAGAATACCAGATGAAAATCAAAAATATAATTATATCAAAAATAAGTGGCAAAGTGCGATTTAATACTCACCAAAGCACTTAATTCAATTACGAATAACTGAAAAAAATAATCATTACAAAAAAATAACTATTATCAACGATCATTCTACATGCAATAATATTCGGTTATTCAAACATACTGAAATACATAACTCTTATTTTTTTTAAATAAAAAGAATAATGTTAGGATAAGTTAATTCTGTTTGCTTTATTTGTTAAAGTATTACCTACCTACTATAGGTAATTATTTAGGATTTGTTGTTTTTATAAGGCTCTACTTTAAAACCATACAAGTTTTAGAATAGAGAAGCGAGAGTAGAGAATAGAGATGTATTTCGTTTAAAAAATAGACGAAATACCGTTGTTCTTTTTAACGGAATACATCTCTCTCTATTCTCTACTCTCTGTTCTGTTTTTTTATGGTTTCAAAAGGCTCTACCTCAAAGTATCCTATCCAAGAAACAACCTTCACTAGTTCGCCAATACTTTATCAAAACAATTCGTATGAATCAAAAAAAACTAAACTTTTTACTGGTCTTTTTAGGGCTATGCTTTACGACTGCTTACAGTCAAGTAAGCCTTTCTGGAACAGTAATAGATGAAAACGCGGAAACGCTAATCGGGGTAAATATCCTGATAAAAAACAGTACCGTAGGTACGATTACCGACTTTGATGGTAATTATACCCTGGAAGCTAATACAGGAGATGTGTTAGTATTTTCCTATACTGGTTTTACGGATCAAGAAATAACGGTCGGTGCAGAATCTGTGATCAATTTAACCATGCAATCGGGATCTTTATTAGATGAGATCGTGGTGGTAGGATATGGGTCACAGAAAAAAGCAACCGTTACAGGTGCTGTTTCCCAGTTGAAAGGGGAAATTCTTGTTCAGTCTCCTGCGGTCAACTTATCGACTTCTTTAGCGGGTCGTTTACCAGGTTTAGTGATCATCCAAGAAAGTGGAGAACCTGGGAATGATGATGCCACTATCCGTATCCGTGGAACAAACACCTTAGGGAATAGTAACCCATTAATCGTAATTGATGGAATTCCTGATAGAGAAGGTGGCTTGTCTCGATTATTAGGGCAAGACATTGAATCTATTTCCATTTTGAAAGATGCCTCTGCTGCTATTTATGGTGCTAGAGCTGCCAATGGTGCTATTATCGTTACGACTAAAAAAGGTGGAAAGGGTAAGCCAAAGATTACTTACAGTTTCAATCAAGGATGGACGCAGCCAACGCTCACTCCTGATATGGCTAATGCATCGGAATATGCGAGCATTATCAATGAATTGCCTATCTACAGATCTATTCCAGTAGATGAATGGAGTGCAGCTTCTGCAAGTCTCAAATCAACAGGTACTTATACTTCGCCAACAGAAGGGATAGGTAGTTTAAGTGCGAGTTTTAATCCAGAGGCTTTAGCAGGATACGCTAGTGGTTCTGATCCTTGGAGATTTCCAGATTCTGATTGGTTTGGTGAAACCTTTGCAGACAATGCCCCACAGCAAAGACATTATTTAGGCATTAGTGGTGGTTCAGAAGATATAGGATATTATGCTTCTTTAGGCTATACAGATCAAGATGCGATATACAATAATTCAAATACTTTCTACAAGCAATATAGCGGTCGGATCAACTTGAATGCCAAGATGAATAAGTACATGAAAGCCAACTTGGGCATGATGGTCCGTAGAGAAGATAGAAATTCGGGAACAGAAGATGCAAATGCTATTTTTAGAATGTTAATGAGAGGAAAGCCAACAGATCAGGCAGTTTGGCCGAATGGTTTACCAGGACCAGATATTGAAAATGGTCAACAACCAGTCGTCATTACCACTAATGCTACAGGTTTTAATAGAGAGCCAACAGATCTAATCCAAATTAATGGATCTATTGATATTACCAATCCTTGGGTGGAAGGCTTAACCTTAACCTTACTTGGTTCTGTTGATAAATCTACTTTAACGAATAAATTGTGGGAGACTCCTTGGGATTTATATTTCTGGGATGGGGTAACAATAGGTTCAGATGGTTTGCCACAATTAGAAGGAGCTAGACGATCTAATTTTACCGCACCTCAACTAAGACAACGGTTTGAAAGTACTTTAAATTCCAACTTGACCGCTTATTTAAATTACGATTTCTCCTTAGATGGTGGTCATAAGATGAGTATAATGGCAGGGGTCACAAAAGAAACTTTTGAAGGAGAGTTCTTTGAAGCTTTTAGAAGAGATTTCGTTTCTCCAGCCATTGATCAATTATTTGCAGGTGGGGCAGCTCAACAACAAACGGATGGTAGTGCATTCGAAAGAGCAAGATTGGGTTATTATGGTAGAGCACAGTATAACTTTCAGGATAAATATTTAGCAGAATTTATCTGGCGATATGATGGTTCTTATATTTTCCCTAGAAGCGATCGATTTGGATTCTTCCCTGGTCTTTTGTTAGGATGGAATGTGGCTAGTGAAGATTGGTTTGATGTTGGTGCTATAGATCATTTAAAGTTTCGAGCTTCTTATGGAGAAATGGGTAATGATCAGGTATTCTTTGATGTTAATGGAAATGGAGAAATTGAAGATGATGAATTACAAGAATTTGCTTTTTTACCAACTTTTGGTTTTGGCCAATTCCCTATTAATAGCCAAGTAGCTGCTACCTTAGAGGAAACATCCTTAGCCAATCCAAATTTTACTTGGGAAAAGGCTAAGAATTTTAATATCGGAGTCGATGCAACCTTGTTTGGTCAATTAGATGTAACCTTAGAATACTTTAATAATACAAGAGATCAAATCTTAATTCAAAAAACGGGTTCTACACCAGCTTCTTCTGGTATTAGTACTTTATTACCACCAGAAAATGCGGGGGAAGTAAAAAATTCAGGTTTTGAATATAACCTCGTCTATAACGGCGGTCAAGGTAAAGACCTTAGATGGAAAGTAGGGATTAATGGAGGTACGGCAAACAATGAAGTTATTTTCATAGATGAAGTGCAGGGTGCTCCAGATTATCAAAGACAAGAAGGACATCCTATCGGTTCTTTCTTAGTCTATGAAGCGGATGGCGCTTTCTTGGATCAAGCAGCAATCGAAGCAAATACAGTAGATTATAGTGGAGTCACGCCTCAGTTGATTCCTGGAGATTTACGTTTCGTAGACACCAATAATGATGGAAAAATTGATGGAGATGACCAAATTCGTTTGGATGAAAGTTTAGTTCCTACCTTCAATTTTGGTGCGTCTTTCCGTGTGGATTACCGAGGGTTTGACCTGTCTGTTTTAATACAAGGTGCTAGAGGTGCTAAAATTCCTATTGCTACAGAATCAGGTGATATTGGTAATTACTTAAAGTGGAGCCATGACAATAGATGGTCTATTGATAATCCAAGTGCCGAACACCCAAGATTAGCAAGTAGAGGCGATACTTATTATACAGGTGGCGCTTTCGGTAATAATACCTCCAACCTATTTGATAAGGATTATGTTCGATTAAAAACAGTAGAAATTGGATATGCTTTAAATGGTTCTATTTTAGATAATGCAGGTATAGAAGCTCTTAGAATCTATGCTAGTGGATTTAACTTATTAACTTTTTCTGAGCAAGATATTTTTGATCCTGAGTCGACTGCTAGTGCTGGTGTTTATTATCCGCAAAGTAGAGTATTAAACTTTGGTGTTAGTGTAACTTTCTAATTTTTAAGAATAGAGAAGCGAGAGTAGAGAATAGAGATAGATTTCGTTGATGTTCTAATTTACCGAATTTCTATAATTTATTTTCGCTACTCTAAATAGTGTTGTAAAACTTAAAACAATAAAAAATAAATTTTAAACTATTCGATTGTAAATACTAAGACAGAAGCAATTTAATTTTGAACATTTTCTTCTTTTTGATATTTAGTTATAATAGTTTATTATTTTTTAAAATTATAAGAATGAAGAATTTAAAAACCCTATCCTTATTTGGATGCCTTGCGCTGATGCTTTTCTATGGGTCTTGTAACGAAGACTTCTTAGATACGCTACCATTGGATAAAATATCTAGTGAGGCTACTTGGTCAGATGCAGCCCTATCAGAAGCATTTGTATTCAATGTATATTCTTTCCTTGGCTACGGTGGTTTTGAAGAACAAGGTTTATCTGCTTATACAGATGAAGCGATGTTCACACATGCTGGACGGCCAATTCCGCCATTAAATGAAGGTACAGAAAGCCCAACTAACTTGGCTTTCATGAGTCCTACCTATAACTGGGATGATATGTACCTAGCTATTCGGGAAGCAAATATTGCCTTAACTGAATTGCCAGATGCAACTATTGATGAAGGAGTTAAAGAACAATTAATCGGTGAAGCTACTTTTCTGAGAGCTTTTTACTACCAACAATTGCTAAGATTTTATGGAGGTGTTCCAATTATTGATCGACCATTTGGATTGGGAGACGATTTTTCGGTTGCTAGAAATTCTTATGCGGAGGTAGTAGACTTTATAGTAAAAGATTTAGATACTGCTGCTAGCTTATTAGATGGTAAAGACGAAGCTGCTGGACGTGCTAGTAAATTGGCTGCCTTGGCTTTAAAATCTAGAGTCTTATTATATGCGGCAAGTGATTTACATGAAAGTGCTAAAGTTTCTGGAGGCATGGGTGATGCATTATTTGCGTACTCTGGTGGACAAGATACTAGATGGGCTGCGGCTAAAGCAGCTGCACAAGCAGCAGTAGATGCTGGATCTGGTTACAAATTTGGTTTGGGTGGACCCGTTTCTGCGGAAGAAGGTAAAGCCAATTATGTTGCTCTTGCTATGGGTGGTGGAAGTGCTGCTGCTGATCCAGGTGGTGCAGCAGATATGATTTTTGATAGAAGTGCGACTATAGATTTTACGGAAGAGTCTAACTGGCCATTAGGTGGCCTACACCATGGTATTAATAACGGACCAAATGGCTACCATAACTGGGCAGGAAATACCCCTATCCAAGCATTGGTGGATGATTATGAATTGATGGATGGCTCTACATTTGATTGGAATAATGAAGATCATGCGGGTGCGCCTTATCAAAATAGAGATCCTCGTTTTTATGCAACTATCTTATTTGATGGTGCAGATTGGAAACCTAGACCTGCCGATGTAGCGGGTATGGAACCTGCGAACCAAATTCAA
The DNA here is from genome assembly GCA_023300255.1 of Saprospiraceae bacterium. Classification (GTDB taxonomy): domain Bacteria; phylum Bacteroidota; class Bacteroidia; order Chitinophagales; family Saprospiraceae; genus JAFMDF01. Next base: position 5,238 of record JALZWC010000616.1, read on the forward strand.
ACGGGTTCTTATGATGACGGCAATGGTGGTTTCATTCCTGGTATAGATACGAGACAATCTCCTGTGGAAGATTGGAATGGTAGTCGAACGCATTACTACACACGTAAATTTACAGATCCTGATCCAAATATTGAGGATAATTTATCTGGTGGACAAGCGATTCCTTATCCATTTATCCGTTACACAGAGGTTGTTTTAAACTTAGTGGAAACATTAATAGAAACAGGCGATGAAGCAACGGCGAGAGATTGGTTAAACCAAATTCGTTTTAGAGCAGGTATGCCTGGTGTCAATGATGCAGGTGATGCTTTAAGAGATCGTTACCGAAATGAACGTAGAATTGAATTGGTTTATGAAGAGCACCGTTACCATGATGCTAGAAGATGGTTAATTGCGCCTACTACTTTAGGTAGAGGCATCCAAGCAGCTGATATTCGAGCAACCTTGAAGCCAGGTGCTTCGCCGCATGTCCCTTATAGATATGATACAGATGTATATGATTACCAATACGAGGTATTTGATAATACAGAAGTGGAAACTCGTACTTGGATAGATCGGATGTACTATCGTCCGCTTAGTAGAGATGAAGTGCAGCGGAATCCGCTATTGGTGCAAAATCCTGGGTACTAAATAAATAGGAAGTCAGAGCTCAGATCGTTCCTTCGGAACTGTCAGAGCTCAGATTTACGATGTTGACTATAGTACTCTGATGGATTAACTAATTCATTTTAAAATAAATCTATCTTCTTTAATTAGGGGATAGATTTATTTATTTTTATAGCTTTGGGTTTACTCTATTTATTTAATAAATACTGATCATTCAGTATTGGCTAAAGCCAAATTATTGTATTGAACGCAGAGACGCTGAGATGCTGAGTTTTTTATTTTTTCTACGAAAAAATCTCTGCAACTCTGCGTCTCTGCGTTCAATATCATATTCCGAAGAAATACAACACCTGATAGTGTTTATTCCATTTTTAGAATAGGCGGTCTATTTAAAGGCTATCTCACGAAAAATTGTGGAATAATCACTAATAATAAGTTTTATTTTTCAGAACTTGGTGTCAACCAATGCTGAATAGTTACAACCTACATGCTGTACGATTATCATATAGGATTGAAGTTACGAACTTCGACGATCCGCTATAATCATGGAATTTGTCAAAGAATCATAAATTTTAAAAAATGTTAAATCACCCTCAACAGGTAGATCGTTTAATGATTAGATCCCAAGACCAAGGGCATGCGATCTCCCCCTCTGGAGGGGGCTGGGGGGAGGAATTATTAGTATGCTTTCTCTGCATCTCTTTTCTTATATTCTTTGGAGCCTGCCAATCAGATTCCACATCTAATTCAACAACAAAAAATCAAAATTCGACAGCCGAAGTATTTGAATTACTCCCACCATCTCACACCAACATCACCTTCGAAAACACCCTTGCGGAAGGCCTAAATACCAACGTCTTAATGTACGAATACTTCTACAATGGAGGCGGTGTTGCAACTGGCGATTTTAATGGAGATGGTTTTATAGACATCTACTTCACTTCCAATATGGGGACCAATCAATTATACCTCAATAATGGGAAAGGCGATTTAAAGGAGTTTCAGGAAGTGGCAAAAATAGCAGGTGTTACAGGTCGCCCAGGCCCTTGGAAAACGGG
>JALZWC010000617.1 GCA_023300255.1 Saprospiraceae bacterium
GAGCGACATTCTGTAAACCATGGCGAAGCCGTAGGAAAAAAACAAACATGAGAAAACTTATTTCAACAACAATTACCATTCTATTATCAATAGTCGTATTTTCTACAGCCGCAATCGGTCAAGTAGATACCGCACAGGTATACAACTTAGTTGATCAAATGCCATTAATTCCAAATTGTGGGGTAATGGATACAAGCTATGCAGCAAAAAGAAAATGTACACAAGATCTATTATTAGATTTTATTTATAGAAATGTTCAATATCCAGACTCTGCACGCTATAATGGAATAGAAGGCATGGTGGCTCTTAGCTTTATAATAGGACGAGATAGTATGATTAGAGAAGCTAAGGTCGTAAAAGATATAGGAGGAGGATGTGGTGCAGCAGCTTTATATGTTGTTAATGCAATGAATCCTATGAATTTAAGATGGATACCAGGGCAAAAAGAGGGCGTGCCAGTAGATGTAAGAATGACCATTCCTGTAAAATTTAAAATAAAAGAAATACCACCTTATACTTTTATTAATGGAGACACCGTCTACACTAAATTTGATAAACCCTTAACTTATAAGGGAGGCCCAACAGCACTAGATAATTTTATTACCACGAATAAGAAATATCCTGTAGCTGGTAATACCACTTGTGGTGTTGGAATAATAGAGACAAAAATACTAGTGAGGGCATCGGGAGAAATTGAAATCTTAGAGCTTAATGATTTTAGTAGTTTAGGCGTGGATTTTCAGTTTGAAGGAATTAGTGTCATTAACGCAACGATGGGGCAGTGGGAGATGGCAGAATACGAAGGTAGAAAGGTACCTACTACCTATGTAATACGAATTGGTTTTCAACCTACAGTCGATGAATGTAAAAGTGTGGCTAATAATTTTGAAATGGCTCAAGAATTAATAGCAGCAGGTAGTGCCCTATTTAATGAAGGATCAGATGAAGAAGGGTTGGCAAAATTAAACGAAGCAGTTACTTTGTTTCCTAATAATGCAGAATATTTATATGCTAGAGGACAAGCCTATATGGAATCGAATCAGATGGAGAAAGCATGTATGGATTTAACGAAAGTTAAAGAATTACTGTTAGTAAGTTGGGTGGATAATTTGTTACCTTTAATTTGTAATCCTGCATTGCAACAGGAAACTAGTGAGAATTAGACGGTACTTTTGTAAGTACTTAAGTACTCTAGAGAATTAGCCACAAAGGCACAAAGGCACTAAGTTTTGTGTCTTTGTGCCTTCGTGGCTAAAGAAATAACATGGTAGTAAAGTAATTACTTTTTTAAAAAGAATCTCATTTTCAGGCGGGATGCTTGAATTAGAAAACACATATAAATTGAAGTCAAAGATTGTAATAGGTACAAGAGGTAGTAAGCTAGCATTGTGGCAAGCAAATTTCACCAAAGACAAATTAGAGCAATTGGGTCTAACAGTGGAGTTGAAAATCATCAAAACCAAAGGGGATAAAATCCAGCATTTGAGTTTTGACAAAATAGAAGGGAAAGGTTTTTTTACGAAAGAATTAGAAGATGCTTTATTAAGTGGGGAAGTTGATATGGCGGTTCACTCTATGAAAGATTTACCGACTACCTCCCCAGAAGGATTAGTGCTTGCAGGGGTGTCCTACCGGGCCAACCCTGCGGATTGGTTAATTATTCGAAAAGGGCAAGAAGATGCTTCCAAAATATATCAACTAAAAGAAGGAGCGTTGGTAGGTACCTCTTCTGCGCGCCGTAAAGCTCAATTGTTAAATATTCGAGCAGATGTTCAAGTAAAAGATATTAGAGGCAATGTGCCTACTCGTTTAAATAAATTAGCAGAAGGCAATTTTGATGCGATTATGCTAGCGGCTGCAGGTATGGAGCGTTTGGAAATGGATTTGACACCTTTTATAGTTATTCCGCTTAATCCAAAAGAATTTGTTCCAGCACCAGCACAAGGTGTTTTGGCTTTTCAAACTTGTACGGCAGATAAAGATACCCGTCGAATTATTCAACAATTACATCATAAAGAAGTTGCTGCCAGAACGAATATAGAACGAAAGGTATTACAACTTTTTCAAGGTGGTTGTCAAATGCCACTAGGTGTTTATTGTGAACAAGATGCGACTGGTAATTATCATGTATGGGCAGCTAAAGCGGAAGCTTGGGATGGCGAGATAAAACGAATTCGATATTCTTCTAGTACCAAATATTTATTAGCAGAAGAGATTGTGAAGCAGCTAAAGGAAGCAGAAGTAAATAGTTAAAGAGAGCAGAGAATAGAGAGCAGAGAGTAGAGATGAATTTCGGTTGAAGATGATCAAATTTCGTTGTTTGCAAACGAAATCAGTCTCTACTCTCTATTCTCTACTCTCTGTTCTAGTAAAAAAAAATAGTGTGTTTGGCGGCAAAACCTCCAAGCACACTATTTTTTTAAATTGTCTAAACTCTTATTGAGCAATAGAAGCATTCAATTCTAGAACTAATGCTATATCATCATTAAGGATCTTATCCTTTGCTAAATCCGCAAAAGAACCAGAGCTGTACGTGATGCCCCATTCTGTCCGATTGATCGTGAATGATGGAGAAACAGCAGAAACTTTGCCTCCTGCAACAGAAATATTTGCTGGGATCGTAATGCTTTTCTTAACACCTTTTAGCGTTAAATTTCCTTTGACATTATGTGTTACATCTGCAACTCCAGTAGCTGGCGTCACGCTTGTAATTTCAAAAGCACCAGTAGGAAACTTAGCAACATCAAAGAAATCAGGAGCCTTTAAATGTCCTTCTAACTTTTCTTTGCCTTTTCCTGCTTCTAAATCAGTATTAGTAATAGAGGTCATATCAATCATGAAATCTCCAGCTTGTATTGCATTACCTACTACTGCCAACTTACCGTTCGTTAAATTGATAGTGCCAGAGTGAGAATCGCCTAGAGCTTTAGAGCCAACCCAGTTCAATTTACCGCTATCTAATTTGTAAACAGTTGACTGAGTCACTTGTTTTGCAGCTTTTTCAGCTACTCCTGTTACAGCTTTTACGCCTGTTGCTTTATCACCTTTGCATGCAAAAGCTAAGAATACCAATAAGAATGCGCTTAATCTTAAAGCAGTCTTCATTGAATTAAATTTTAATTAGAAGTTGTTCTAGTTAAGTACCTTTTTGTGGACTTCGCTATGAGTAAACAACTACATTGTGAAGAAAAATAGGAAAATGATGCAAAGATAAGATTTATATAGAACAGAGATAGCTTTCATTGATGTCCGTCAGTAGATAGAGATGACTATATTTTGTTTTATATAAGAAAACATTCAATTGGAGAAACTGAAAGGTGGGTAGGGTAGGAAGAATAGATAAAAGTTGTCCAAATATGGAAGTTATTATTTTGTTCTTATTTATTTTTTTTACCGCTTAAGAATTCGATAGTGTCATCCAGGTTTTTAAGGATCGTAACAAGTTTTTCGTCTTGGATATTTTGAGTAAGTACTTGGTAACCAGACAATAATAGCTGAGTAGAAGGGAAATTGTCTTTAAGAGTAGAGATGTACTCCTTTAATGATGGCTTGACAAAATCTTTAGAGATAATAGTATATATAAAATCTGGCTTATGAATATGATGAGCATCTTGAATATCAGAAACCGTTACATTCTTACCAATATAGACTACCTTGAATTGTCTAGATTTTAGAATATAATGCATGAACAACAGACTTAATTCTTGATCCTCTCCTTCTGGTAAATAAATCAAAAATTTTGGTATATCCATTCCCATTGCAATAGGGACGCTATCAATGGCAGCTATGATTTTTTGACGAATGAGATAGGTCATGAAATACTCTTGGGCAGGATTAATGGAACCTGTTAGCCATAGGAGTCCAAGTTTATCCAAAAAAGGATAAATAACTTCTATCATTGTTCGTTCAAAACCTAATTGTTGAATATTAGTGGAGATAATTCGATCAAATTTATACTCATCCATTTCGATCATGGACAAAGTAAGCGCATCTAATTGAACATCGCTTTCAAAATTAATGTCAGAGATAGCAGCTACTTTTTCCAAAATCTCTTCCTTTTCCATTTTGGCAATCTTTGAGATTTTGATCCCATTTCGATTGAGTAATGCTATATTGAGGACCACTTTGAGATTGTCCTCTGTATAATATCTAATATTTGTTTTAGTTCGACCAGGTGTAATGATGTCATAGCGTTGCTCCCATATACGTAATGTATGAGCTTTGATACCTGTGAGTTTTTCAAGATCTTTTATAGAGTAAACAGTCACGCTATGAGTTGTATTTTATATTAAAAAAATATAGCTATCTGTGGATAAACAGGAAATTAAGGAAAATGTTTAAGAAAATTAGAGAGATTTTTAAGTTTGAGTGGATAATCAGGAATAGTACAAAAACAAATTTACAATTTTGACTGCTTCTAAGCATCTTAAATATGTTTATTTTCGTTCGTACAAACTATTTGAATATTAATCACGAATAATCGGTGTTTTATCCCTAATTAATATCATGACTTATTTATTAAAGTGATTCCATCCTTGGGCTGTAATTGTATGAATTTTCCCTCCAATAGCATGTAACTTGACGCCATCTGCTGCTGCTACAATATCTCCCATGATATAAATGTCTGGTAGATATTTAACTTTGTCAATATCGCTTGGATCTATCGTAAATAATAATTCATAGTCTTCTCCACCACTTAATGCACAGGTTACTGGATCCATTCCAAAATCAATAGCAATCATCTGTGCATCAGGATGAATAGGTACTCCAGACTCTTCTATATAGGCGCCTACTTTTGATTGTTTGCAAATATGAAATAATTCAGAAGCTAAACCGTCTGAAATATCAATCATAGAGGTAGGAACGAGATTGTTTTTTTCAAAAGCGCGAATCATGTCTCTTCTAGCTTCTGGCTTCAATTGTCGTTCTACCAAGAATTTATGCTCGTCTAATTCAGGTTTCATATCAGGATTGGCTAGAAAAACCTGCTTTTCTCTTTCTAACAATTGTAAGCCTAAATAAGCGCCACCTAAACTTCCAGTGACACAAATAATATCGCCTTCTTTCGCTCCATCTCTATAACACAGCTTTTCTTTTTTCCCTTGACCAATAGCCGTAATACTAATGTAAAGGCCTTTTGGTGAAGAAGTGGTATCTCCTCCAATTAAGTCGACATTATATTTTTCACAAGCTAAATTAATACCACTGTACAATTCCTCTAAAGATTCTACAGAAAAACGATTAGACAAAGCAATAGACACTGTAATCTGTTTAGGGGTCGCATTCATGGCATAGATGTCTGATATATTTACGACCACCGCCTTGTAGCCTAAGTGCTTCAAAGGTGTATACATTAAATCAAAATGAATCCCTTCTACTAATGCATCTGTCGAAACGACCGTCAAATAGTCCTTGTTATCAATAACTGCTGCATCGTCTCCAATCCCTTTTTTACTGGAAAGATTAGTAAGGGTCGTATTTTTTGTCAAATGATCAATTAAACCGAATTCCCCCAATTCGTTGATATCTGTCCTTTTTTGTTGTTCCTTTGCCATGTGTTTTTTCGAGTATTTTTTTCTTGAACGCTAAGTGCTTGTCTAATTTAGATTTCGCAAAAATACAAATAAAATAAGCCAATAAACCGTTAACAAGTAGGTCAAGTGGGTTTTTCTTTCCTGCTTTTTGTACATTTGATTATTAGCTTTCAGGTAAGGCATATCAAAATAAAAAAGTCTAACAGCAATTCATGGTATTAAGAGGAGAACAGTTAATTAAGAAATACGGTAAGCGAACGGTCGTGCAAGGAGTTTCTTTAGAAGTGAATCAGGGAGAAATTGTTGGTTTACTTGGACCGAATGGAGCAGGAAAAACCACTACTTTTTATATGGTCGTTGGTTTTGTTAAACCAAATGGAGGACATGTCTTTTTAGATAATGATGATATTACGGCCTTACCGATGTATAAGCGTGCACAGAGAGGTATTGGTTATTTGCCGCAGGAACCTTCTGTTTTTAGGAAATTGAGTGTAGAAGATAATATCAAGGCGGTATTAGAAATGACGAAATTAAGCGCTTATGAACAAGACGAGCGATTAGAATTATTGATAGACGAATTTACTTTGCACAAAGTTCGTAGGAGTATGGGCGACACGCTCTCTGGTGGGGAGCGTAGACGGACAGAGATTGCTAGAGCGCTCGCAACTGATCCGAATTTTATTTTACTAGATGAACCCTTTGCCGGAATTGATCCGATTGCAGTAGAAGATATTCAGTCTATCGTTGAGAAATTACGAACTAGAAATATAGGTATTCTTATTACCGATCATAATGTACAAGAAACCTTATCTATTACAGATAGAGCCTACTTAATGTTTGAAGGAAATATCTTGAAAGCAGGTACGGCAGAGGAATTAGCCGCAGATGAGATGGTTAGAAAAGTGTATTTAGGAATGAATTTTGAATTGCGGAAGAAAAGCGCTTCTTAGACGTGAAAAAAGACTGTGATTTTTTTGATTTTTCTGATTGTGAGATTGTTGTATTCTTATTAAATGTTGAAGTGCAAACGAAAAGTCAATATCGTAATATATAATTCATTGACAAATGCACGGGTTGATGGTTGAAGTTTGTAACTTCAACACAATTTTTTGAAAGTTTGTAACTTTCCTCCGTCCATTACATATTATGAAAACGACTTTTCATTTGCCCTGTTAAATGTTGTAATATTCTTACAATCGGAACTATATTCTAAACGAGCTATTGAGAAAACTAAACACGAACACACCTACCGTACACTGGAGGGAAATCCCCTTAGTGCGCTTACTCCTACCATTTGTTGTTGGGATTTATCTGACAGAAGTTTTCTCCTTTTTTCAGCAAGAATTTGTATGGCTACTATTCGGCCTGTTTATAGGTTTATGTAGTATGGGGTATTCCTCTTTTTCCTTTAAAAGGAGATGGTTTTCGGGAATATATATTAGCTGTTTTTTTCTTCTTTTAGGATATACGATTGCTTGTCATCAAGATGAGCGAACTGCTGCTGTGTATTTTGATAGCTACCTTCAGACAGAGAATAAAATAATAGGAACAGTTGTAAGCTACCCAAAAGAAAATAATACTTATACTAGATTCAAATTTGCACTTCAAGGTATTCAAGGACCAGATGGCGAATTGCATACTTGCACTGGTAATTTACAAATTGCGCTAAGAAAATCACCTTCCTATAAGATACCTACCTATGGGGATCAACTCTTTCTAATCGGAAATATACAGTCTATCAAAGGTCCTAAAAATCCATCAACTTTTGATTATCGGGAATATTTACACTTTCAAAATATCCACTACCAGCTTATGATAGATACGATGGATTGGAAGATCTTAAAGCGTACACAAGCACCAGTGATTTTTCAGGAAGCTCATTCTTTTCAACGAAACTTAATTACAAGATTAGCGGACTATATGCATTCCAAGGAAAGTTTTGCTATTGCAGCGGCGATGGCTCTAGGGCATAAAGATGCGATGACCTTAGATATTAAAGCTGCTTATTCGGAAAGTGGAGCCATCCATGTGTTAGCCGTATCAGGGCTACATGTAGGCGTTTTAAGTGAAGTATTGTTGTTGCTATTAGGATTTTTTTCTAGTCGAAAGTCTTATTGGAAATGGTTGAAGTATATTAGTTCTCTAGTACTCATATGGATTTTTGTAGTGCTTGTTGGAGCAACGGATTCGGTAGTACGAGCTGGAATTTTATTTTCCTTTATCAACTTTGGTAGATTAACTAGAAGAGATATTCATTCTTTAAATGCTTTAGCAGCAGCAGCGTTTATTATTTTAATTGTAGATCCATATGCACTATTTCAAGTTGGTTTTCAATTTTCCTTTCTAGCCGTTACAGGAATTATCGTAGCCTATAAAAGTATTTACAATTTTTGGATACCTAAATTTAAAGTAGTCGATTTCTTTTGGCAACTAACAGCAGTTGGTATCAGTGCACAGCTATTTGTGATGCCTTTATCTGTTTATTATTTCCATCAATTGCCTCTTTATTCTATCTTGTCTGGTTTATTAGTCGTACCATTTGCTGCCTTAATTTTATATACAACGATTGCTCTTTTAGTCAGTAGTTATATCAGTATACCATTAGCAAGTAGTATTGGTATTGGTTTGTCTTGCTTGATAGCATTTCAAAATGAATTTATATTTATGATACAAAAAATCCCTTACCATCGTATTCAAGGAATTTGGTTAGAATGGTATGAGGTCTTTTTAATCTATAGTATTGTTATCAGTCTAGTCCTATTCATTCGAACTAAGATAGCTAGTTGGGTACCGATAATTTTATGCAGTATAACTTTATTTTTAGGAGTACAAACTTGGCAATTAGTAAATAGTTACCAACAACAATTGTTGGTAATATATGCATTTCCAAAAGATACGGTAATAGATTTTGTAAATGGAAAAGAATTGGTAAGTTGGCAATCCAATACAATTGCTAAGAAGACGATGGATTTTAATGTGCAACCACATAGATGGGCATTGGATATTCGAGAACAGCAATTAGTTGCAGCAAATAATTTTATAGAAACTAAGAGATTATATGTTGATGAAAATTACTTGCAATTCGGAGACCGTCGATTAGTTATTGTGGATAGCACTTTATCTGTATCAGCTGTTCCTCAAGGAGCACTAGATTGTAACTATGTATTAGTGAGAGATAATCCAAAGACGACCATGAAAGAAGTGACCTCTAATTATAATATGAACTTAGTTATTTTTGATGAAACGAATAGTCGATATAAAGTGAAAAAATGGAAAAAAGAATGCGAGGAAATAGGACTTTCTTTTTATGATATAAAAGAACAAGGTGCATTTATTGACGATTTGAGTCGTCAAACATTTTCTTCTACCAAACCAAGAATTTCTTCTAAGTAGCGACGATGATTGGCTAGTCTAGGTATTTTATTTTGCACCCCAAATTTTCCTCTAGAACGCATCCATGCGTGGAAAGTACCTTTAGGTAATGTGGTAACCTTTAGTTGATTGAGCGCCATATTTTTAAAGCGCTTAGCTTCATAATCAGAATTTATTTGCTGCAAATTTTCGTCTAAACGTTTAGCAAAAGCTTCTATATTCAGTGGATGATGTTCAAATTCAATTAACCAATGATGTCCTCCTTTACCTTCCTTTGAAAAATAAATAGGTGCGACCGTATACTCTGCTACCATAGAGCGAGTTTGTTGACAGGTAATCGCTACCGCTTTATCTGTATTATCCACCATCACTTCTTCTCCAAAAGCATTTACAAATTGCTTGGTACGGCCAGTAATTTTTATTTTATAAGGATAGATAGAAGTAAAACTGACCGTATCCCCAATATTATATCTCCACAAGCCTGCATTCGTACTGACGACCATCGCATAATTTTTCCCTATTTCTACTTCTTGTAAGGGAATAGCTGTCGGTACTGCTTTATCCCATTCTTCCATTGGTAAGAATTCATAATAGACACCATTATTTAGTAATAGCAACATATCATCATCCTCTGGATTTAGTTTTAAAGAGAAAAAGCCTTCGGAGGCATTATAGATTTCCATATAGGTAAAATCCTCTTTTGGGATAAATCGTTTAAACTGTTCTTTATAGGGAGCAAAGCCAACACCGCCATGTGCATAGACACTTAGATTAGGCCATATCTGGCTAATATTTTCTTTACCTGTTATTTCTAATAGTTTTCTAAATAAGACAATTGTCCAAGTAGGTACACCCGCAATCATATTGATGTCGGTAGCATCTTTAGTTAATTGGGCTGTGCGCTCGATTTTTTCTTCCCAATTAGACATGAGGGCCGTTTTAAAATCTGGTGCAAAAAATGGTCGACCAACCCAAGGCATTCTATGGGCCATGATCGCAGAGACATCTCCTATAGTTGTTTTAGGATAAGGTTCGAAAGTTTCTAAACTACCAACCATTAAAAGGTTCTTATCTGCAAAATTTCTAGCATTAGGGTTATGATGATAGAGAACAGTGGTGGTATCCCAGTTACCCCGAATATGGTTGGAAAACAAATTTTGATCTGTTAAAGGAATGTATTTACTCTTATCACTTGTTGTACCAGAAGATTTGGCAAACCATTTGACTTTACCGCCCCACAACACATCTTTTTCGCCAAACATCATCCGTTCTATGTAGGGCTTTAGCTGATCGTAGTCAGATATAGGTACTTGTGTGGCATAATCTTTTTGAGTCTTAATGGATTTATAACCAAATTCTTGCCCCCATTTAGTATGCTTACTAGCAGCAATTAATTCTCTAAGTACCTGCTGTTGTACTTTATGAGGTTGTTCCATAAACGTTCTGATCCGCGTCATTCGTTGCCGCAGATACCAGCGCATTATTTTATTAATTCTTTCTTTCATCAGTAAATAGAACTCCGTTACTCACTTTATTTTATGATAATCCAATATAAAAGTAGATAATTAATTGTATTTCTAGCTAGTGATGTATAGAATAATTATTTTAGTAATCCTACCTGTTTTTTAGCTTGGTTTTAAGCCTTGCTTGAACTTTCTAGCGATTCTGTTTATTTTCGCAACTTTTATATACGTTTTTAGGTATTGAAGTTATTCCATAAGTATTAATTCTCTACCGTACACTTTTGATTATTGAACGATTTTGTAGGGGCAATCCCTTGTGGTTGCCCTATTTCGGTAGCAATTTTGGGCAACCACAAGGGATTGCCCCTACAAGAATCCTCGATTTCATAAAAGTGTACGATAGAGAAAATATACTCCTAAAATTAAATTAATATGAGTAGGCGTAAAGAAATTGTAACTATTTTAAAAGACCCTCAGATAGGGGAGAGAGTTACTGTTAAAGGTTGGGTTAGAGCATTTCGAAACAATAAGTTCGTTGCTTTAAATGATGGTTCTTGTTTTAAAACGTTACAGGTCGTTATCGATTCTGATGTGATAGCCGAAGATATTATTAATAAAGTCGGTTTTCATGCATGTATTGCGGCTACAGGTACATTATTAGCCTCTCAAGGCGCAGGACAAGCAGTGGAATTGCAAGCAGATAGTATTGAAATAATAGGAGAAACAGATTTGAGTGTTTACCCATTGCAGTCTAAGAAACAATCAATGGAGTTTCTTCGAGAGAAGGCGCATCTTAGAATGCGGACGAATACCTTTAGTGCGGTATTTAGACTTCGACACGCCGTAGCCTTTGCGATTAATAAATATTTTAACGATAAAGGGTATTACTACTTACATACGCCAATTATCACAGGTTCAGATGCAGAAGGCGCAGGAGAGATGTTCCGAGTAAGTACACTTGATCCTAAAGGAGCACCTATTGCAGAAGATGGTAGTATTGATTGGAAGCAGGATTTTTTTGGTAAACAAACCAATTTGACCGTATCTGGTCAATTGCAAGCAGAGATTGGGGCCTTAGCACTTGGAAAAGTATATACTTTTGGACCGACCTTTAGAGCAGAAAACTCTAATACGACTCGGCACTTAGCAGAATTTTGGATGATTGAGCCAGAGGTGGCTTTTGCTGATATCTTCGATGATATGGATTTGGCGGAAGATTTTGTTAAGTACTTAATTAACTACTGTTTAGATAATTATCCAGATGATTTAGCCTTTTTAGATAATCGAATCCAGGATATGGAGAAGAATATGAAAAAAGAGGAGCGTCGACCAATGGGATTGATTGATACGCTTCGCTTTGTGGTAGAAAATGATTTTGAGCGAATTACTTATACGGATGCGATTAACTTACTAAGAAGCTCTAAGCCTTATAAAAAAGGTAAGTTTGAATATGATGTAGAGTGGGGAGTAGATTTACAATCAGAGCATGAGCGATGGTTGGTGGAGAAGAAATTCAAGAAGCCGGTAATCGTTAGAGATTATCCAAAAGATATCAAAGCATTCTACATGCGGATGAATGATGATGATAAGACCGTTGCTGCAATGGATGTTTTATTTCCTGGTATCGGAGAAGTAATTGGTGGCTCGCAAAGAGAGGAGAGACTGGATATGTTAACGAAGCGTATGGCCGAGATGGATATACCTGAAGAAGAATTGTCGTGGTATCTAGATTTACGGAAGTTTGGTGGAACGCCCCATTCTGGATTTGGATTGGGATTTGAAAGAATCATTCTTTTTATTACAGGTATGGGGAATATTCGAGATGTTATTCCTTTCCCTCGAACACCTGGGAACGCAGAATTTTAAGGACAGAAGTCAGATGTCAGACCGCTTTGCTGTCAGATCGCCTACGGCTGTCAGACCCGCCCGACTGCCGTTAGGCGGGCAGGCTTATGACGCTGGCTATGGTTAGTATTTAAAAAAAAAGACACTACGGTGAAAAGTGTGGGTCGTTGTACGGGCAATCCCTTGTGGTTGCCCAGCGTTAAAACTGTACTATACATTGGGCGACCACAAGGGTACGCCCGTACAAAAAAATAATCCTTAGATAAATAACATCCACAGTTTTCACCATAGTGCCTAAGGAATGACGAAATAATAACTGTCTCAACTTGGCTTGCCCTTTTCCAGTCTTAGAAAGCCAAAAAAAGAGTCCGTAGCCCTGCTATGCACTAGTT
>JALZWC010000618.1 GCA_023300255.1 Saprospiraceae bacterium
AGAATTGTTGATACTTTGACTGAGTTAAAGTGAAAAATAAGAGCAAAAGAAGCAGCATAAGTTACGAAGTTATTTCATACACATTCCTTAGCTATGAACCGTAACACAACTCTCTGAGTTGTGCCACATTCTACCGCTTTTATATCTGACGATCTATACTTGGACAAAATTAACCGTATTATTTTAACCATATAGATCACATAGAGCATAAGACCTATGTGACCTATATTCCTATGTGGTTAAAATAATACGATTGTGTCCCTTACTTTTGTCCAACTACTTATTTCGGCGCACGAGCCAAATCTCTTTCTAAATAAACGGATCCTCGCCAATATAAAAACGAAGAAGCAGCAGCTACGATAAATCCAATACACATAGACCATCTAATAGAGTGAATCCCGTAAGTTGGTTCTAAATAATCACTAGCCATTCCAATAAACAATGGACCTAATCCAAGGCCAATTAAATTTAAAAAAAGAAATAAAACAGCAGAGGCTAATGCACGCATTCGCAAGCCAACCATTCCATGTGCCATCGCAATGATCGGACCTAAGTAGGTAGCCCACAATGCCTTTACCACGATATTGGTAACCACTACGCCATACTTATTGGTAGAAAAAAGCATGATGGCTAGCAGTGGAATAGAGAGTAGTAAAGAAATAGCAGGAATCCATAAGTACCATCTTTTATCTCGAACACCTAAGCGATCTGCTAAATAACCGCCTAGCCAAACACCAATGATTCCTCCGCCACCACTACCAAGTGCTAGCCAAGTTCCAATTTCGCCACTCTCCATGTTATGAATCCGACGTAATAAGGAAGGTAGAAAATTTCCAATTCCATAAGCATTAAAAGCATTTAAGCCCGCTGCGAATGCCAAAAAGACAAATGCTTTTCGGCTCATTAATAATTGGAAAACTTCTAGGATACTATAGTCTGCACTTTGTGTTTTTATTTTTTCTGAATATCCTCTTGGCGGTTCTTTGACGGTTAAATAAAAGAAAACAGCGTACAATACGCCAGGTACGCCCACTAACATTAAGGCTGCTCGCCAACCAAAGAATTCATCTAGCCAGCCCCCAAATAAATAACCTAATAGAATACCGATATAAATTCCAGCAGAATAGGTGGCTAATGCGGTAGCTCTTTTCTCTACTGGAAAGTAATCTGATATCATGGAGTGAGCAGGAGGACTTGCACCGGCCTCTCCAATACCTACGCCGATTCGGGCTAATAGTAACTGTACGAAATTAGCAGCTCTTCCTGATAGTACCGTCATGATACTCCATACAGTCAAAGAAACTGCTATAATTTTTTTTCTATTAGAGTTGTCTGCCAAACGGGCGATAGGAAGACCTAAGATGACATAAAACAAGGCAAAGGCAAAACCTGTTAGTAGGCCCAGTTGAGTATCAGATAGGCTCAATTCTTCTTTAATGCTTTCTTGTAAAATCACTAGAATCTGGCGATCAATAAAATTGAAAATATAGACACCTGTTAAAACGAGTAGTACATATTTTTTATACCCCTCTGAATAAATGGGTTGTTGGTCTTCTGTTTTTTGCATTATGCTATTTAGAGTGGTCGTCGTTTTGTAATATTGGTAAGGTAGGAATTTTTTATTAAAATTTATTCGTTTATCCTCTACTATTCTCTAAGTACTTGCCTATCTTTAGGCATAAAAATAAGAATGCAACCCACGACTATACTTACCTTAAAACAAATTGAAACTTATCTTCAAACTGTCGATTTGATTCCCCTTATTGAAAAAGGTTTCGTTGATTACTCTAATGGTCTTGCAGTGGTGCCTCCTGTAGGAGAATTATTGTTTGAACAGCCAGCTGGTGAAGCACATATTAAGTATGGATATATTAAAGAACAAGCTTATTATGCGGTAAAGATTGCATCAGGTTTTCCTGCAAATACAGAATTGGGGTTGAAAACTAGCCAAGGAGTTGTTTTACTTTTTAGCCAAGAGACAGGTGTACTTAGCTGTGTATTATTAGATGAGGGTTTGTTGACTGATGTACGGACAGCTATTGCAAGTATGATTACGTTGAAGCATTTAGCACCAAAAAAAGTAAAACGAGTGGGGATTGTTGGTACAGGTGTAATGGCTAAATTGCAGTTGGCTTTTCTCCATCAAGTGACAGATTGTAAAGACATCATGGTTTGGGGAAGAACACCAGAAAATGTAACTGCCTTTCAATCACATTTTTCAGATAGTCCTTTTAATATAACAATTGCAGATAGTCTTGCTTTTTTGGCATCGGAATGTAACGTGATTATTACTACGACTTCTGCGAAGGATCCTTTGTTGTATTTTGAATATATTCAAAAAGGTACTCATATCACTGCTTTGGGTTCAGACACTGCGGAGAAAATTGAATTAGATCCCAATATTCTACAACACGCAGATGTAGTAGTGGTGGATAGTAAACCGCAAAGTCAAAGTAGGGGAGAGGTTTTTCAAGCTAGAAAGTATGAATGCTTGCAAGAAGATAAGTTGCTAGAATTAGGGGAATTAATTGCCAAGCCTTCTATCGGTAGACAAAACGACACCCAAGTTACGATAGCCGATTTGACAGGGGTAGCGGTGCAGGATATTATGATTGCTACAGCTGTGTTTGAGCACCACTTAAAATAGAAGTCAGCGGTCAGATGTCAGACTGTCTTCGACGGTCAGATGTATGGTGTTGACTCTTAGATTCTGTAGGAAGCTTTTTTATAAAATCCAATAGAAACACTCCTTCTAAAAAGATCACTTCGACAGGTAGCTAAGGAATGAGGGATTAATAAATTACACAGTTAAACGAAGCTATTTTTATCTCTGGCAAGGTGAAAAATAGGAACGAGTGCAACTCGTGAACCGCTTGCGGATGGATTGCTGCCTAGCATCCTGCGTGTGCTTGTGCCAGTGGCACAAAGAGCGCAAGCAAAAAGGCTTTTTAACCTGCCTGCCAAGGCACGCTATGGTATATACATAAGTATTTGCGGAATTAACGGGGACGAGGCTACGCCCCTTAAGAACCTAATAAATACAA
>JALZWC010000619.1 GCA_023300255.1 Saprospiraceae bacterium
TCTTCACTAATGCGTTCCCCCATGCGTTCATCAAAAACGAAATTTTTGCCAATATATTTATTCTCTAAATTTTGCTGGGCTACTTCTCTAGCATATTCAATAATACCTCCATCTACCATGTAGACGTTTTTGAAGCCTTTATGTAGGTAGTAGGCACTAGCTTTTTCGCATCGGATGCCTCCTGTACAATACATAACAATATGCTTATCCTTTTCTTCTTCGAGCATTTTTTCCACCAAGGGCAAGGCTTCTCTAAAGGTTTCTACATCTGGTCGGATGGCGCCTTTAAAGTATCCTACTTCACTCTCGTAGTGATTTCGCATATCTATAATAATAGTATCCTCTTGATCCACTAATTTATTATAGGCTGCTGCCTTTAAATGTTTTCCCCTTTTGCTTGGATCAAAAGTGGCATCATCTAAACCATCCGCTACTATTTTCTCTTTGACTTTTATTTTTAATTTGAAAAAAGATTTGCCATCATCTTCTATAGCGATATTGAGTCGGATACCTTTTAAGAAATCGATAGAATTTATTAATAATTTGAACGCTTCAAAATGTTGTTCAGGTATCGATATTTGAGCATTGATACCTTCTTTAGCTACATAGATTCTACCTAATACCCCTATTTGATTTAGGTTTAAATAGAAATGATCTCGAAATAATTGTGGGTTTCCTATATTATGATATTGGTAAAAAGAAAGCGTAACCCGCTTTTCTGTGCTAGCCAACATCTTTTGTTTTAATTCTTCTCCGTTAATTTTATTATATAGATTCTTCATGTTTTTTTAAAATGAGTGTAAAACAAATTTAGGGAAGCCTGTCTGTTGTTAGACGAGCATTCCTACCTCCACGTCTTGTCATTTCGATAGGAATCTGTACCGTCCTTACCTCTTCTAATTACCTGTATATAGGTGGAGGCAGGGATAGTACATTTCCCTGCGGGATGACAAAGCGTAGATGTAGGGACGTTAAGCGGTCCATTTCTATATGAAGATTATCTCAATTTTGCCTTACCCGCTATTAAAATCGAATTTTTAAACCACCATACACATTTAAGCCTGGAGCAGGTTCAAAATATCGAGCACCAAAAGCATTGATACGGATATTATCATTATAGGCTTCGTCTAATAAATTATTAACACCTAAGAATGGTTCCACGGTCATCTTCTTAAATACTTTATTATACCCTAAATTTAAATTAACAACGGTATAGCTATTATCAGAAACACTATTGTCATTACTTGTATAAATACTTCCAATAAATCTAGATTGAATGGTAGCGAAAAAACCATTTTTACTAGCATAGCTAATAGCTGCAAAAGTAGAATGCTTCGGAATACCGGGCAATACATTACCCTCAAAATCTTCGAATTCTTCAAAAGAAAAATCAGAATAGGTATAATTTAAATAAGCAGTTAAACCTTTGGTTAAGTTAAAATTAAAACTGGTCTCTATTCCGTTTCTATTGGTACTACCTGCATTTTGAAAGAAATCTCTTCCTGGGAAATCTTCTAATTCAAATGGTAAAATCTCATTGCTTACTGCTATTGTAAATAGAGCTATTTCGTATCGTAGTTTACGAGAAAGAATTCCTTTAAAGCCTATCTCATAGTTGGTTGCTTCTTGAGGTTGTAAGTTTGGATTAAAACCGCCTGTGCCAGATGGATTATTTGATAGCTCGTTAAGTGTAGGTGTTTCGAAACTAGTAGAAATATTGGCATAAATACTATTGTTGCTCTTATAGCTATAGACTAAGCCAACTGTTGGATTTAAATTGTGCAGGGTAGAACTTCCAGAAGCATCTCCATTAGTCAAAAACTGATCCGTAGCTTTTAATCTGATAACATCATAGCGTAAGCCTAGGAGTATTTTAAACGCTTCCGTAAAATCTAATTCTTGTACTAGGTAAGTACCCCAATTAAAAAATTCTTCTTTTTGATCTAGTGTTTGGTCTCCTTGTATCCCTTCTAAATTTTGGAATCGTTGTCGATCATCTGCTTGGTTTTCCAATTCGGTGCCTATTTTTAGTCGATAGGTTTTTCCAGACAAATTTCGCTGTATTTGATATTGGCCACTAATACCAGAAAAGTTACGCTGAAATTCAACAATCCCTCCGAATTCAAAAGGTAGTTTATTACTAAAATCTCTATAAGTGTGATAAGCCTTTAGTTCTAATTGGTCGCTATCAGAAATTGCTCGCTCATAGATTAGTCCTGCTCGAAATTGTTCTACAGTCTCTCCACCTTGAAATAGTAGATTCCGATCTCTTGCGCTAGTTCTATCGCTTACTAC
Source organism: Saprospiraceae bacterium (assembly GCA_023300255.1). Taxonomy (GTDB): domain Bacteria; phylum Bacteroidota; class Bacteroidia; order Chitinophagales; family Saprospiraceae; genus JAFMDF01. The sequence continues at coordinate 2,296 of JALZWC010000619.1, forward strand.
TTGATCTATATTGATACCACCAGGATCATCTGCTTGAGGGCTGTTGCCATAATTTAATAATACTTTTAGTTGGTCTTTCTCATTTACTTGTACCCCTAATTTTCCATTTAATATAGTATTTTTCATTCCACTATTCTCTCTGTACCCATCTGTTTGTACATGTACACCGTGTAGGAGATAATTAAATTTTCCTTTTTGCTGGCCTGTCTTTAATTGATATTGTTGAAGTCCGTAAGCGCCTGCTAAAATTCTTGCTTCAATAAATGGATCAGCAGTAGGCTCTTCTGTAGAAAAACTAATAACTCCTCCAGAAGCATTTCCATATAAGCTAGAAGCAGGACCTCGAATTACTTCAATATTACTAAGCACGCCCAAGGCTAGATTATCTACCTGTGCTTGTCCATCAGGAGTAGATTCTGGAATACCATCTACTAATATTTTGATACCCCTAATTCCAAAAGCAGATCTTGCACCAAATCCTCTAATAGATACCCTTAAATCCTGTGCGAAATTATTTGGATTGAGCGCAAATAATCCAGGAACGGTATTCAAGGATTCATTGACAGATAATTGCGCTTGTCCTCGCTGTATAAAATTTTTAGAAATGGAAGTTAAGGCCAATGCGGATTGAATATCTTTCGTATCGAACCTAGTCGATTTGACAGTTATTGGGGAGAGCGCATAGGTCGTATCTATTTCTTGCGCAATACTACTCAAGCAAATAAACAATAAAAATAAGCCAAGGGAATACTTTTTTATGAATAGAAGCATATACGGTGTTGTAATTTTATTATAAGGTTTGGAGTGTCTAAGTACTTGGACAAACTAGATATTTTAACCACATAGGTACATAGGACACATAGTTTTTTACTATGTGTCCTATGTACCTATGTGGTTAAAATACTACACTTAATTTTGTCTCAATTCACTAGGATGTTAATCAAAAAACGGAAGCACAGTAGATTTTTTCACTTCATTAATAACAAAAGAACTTTTGATTTGACCAATTCTAGGTAAGGTCGCAATTGTTTTAGCAAAAAAATCATGATAATCATCTAAACCAGGACAAATAACTTTCATCATAAAATCAGTATCCCCTCCCATCAGATAGCATTCCATAATTTCAGGTATTTTTTCAATAGCTTCATAAAAGTCACTAATCTCATCAAATTTTTTAACATCTAAAGAGCCAGATAGAAAAACAATAATCGAAGAAGATACTTTTTTTCGATCTACCATCACGACATATTTTTCTATAATGCCTTCTTTCTCCATTCGTTTGATCCGCTCATAGATAGGGGTTTTAGTCATATTGAGGTCACTCGCAATTTCTTTTACATTCCTACTTGCGTCTGCTTGTAAGATTTTTAAAATTTTTTTATCGATTTCATCAATTTTTTTCATAGGAAATTTTCCTTTTTATTAAAAAAAAACAACAACTGTTACTCATAGCTTCCTTTAGAATACAAAGTAAAAGGAAAATTTCCTAATACAAACTATTTTCTTGCTATAAAACACTAAAGAGGGCTAACTTTGTAGTGTTATTTAGATAAAACAAAGTAAAAAAATTTGCGTAACCAAAAATATCTTTAGGTAATAGTCATTATAAAAATGTTATTGCATAGAAGAGACTAAACGATAATAGTATAACTTTTAAATCTTAATTGAACATGATCGCAGATAAGAAAAAACTAGACTATAAGGTAAAAGATATTGCCTTAGCTGATTGGGGAAGATTGGAAATGGACTTAGCAGAGGCGGAAATGCCTGGGTTAATGGCATTGAGAACAGAATTCGGCAAGAAGAAGCCTTTGAAAGGAGCTAGAATTGCTGGTTGTTTACACATGACTATTCAAACAGCAGTATTGATTGAGACATTAACTGCTTTAGGTGCAGAAGTATCTTGGTCTTCTTGTAATATCTTTTCTACGCAAGATCACGCAGCAGCAGCAATTGCAGCAGCAAAGATTCCTGTGTATGCATGGAAGGGTATGAATGAAGAAGAATTCAGCTGGTGTATCGAGCAAACATTGTTTGCATTTAAAGGGGGGAAGCCTTTAAACATGATCTTGGATGATGGTGGTGATTTGACGAATATGGTATTAGATGATTACCCAGAATTAGTAGCAGGTATCAAAGGTATCAGTGAAGAAACAACTACGGGTGTTCACAGATTATATGAAAGAGTAAAGAAAGGTACTTTACCATTACCAGCAATCAATATTAATGATTCTGTTACAAAGTCTAAGTTTGATAACAAATATGGCTGTAAAGAATCTTGTGTAGATGCGATCAGAAGAGCAACAGATATTATGTTGGCAGGTAAGGTAGCAGTAGTAGCAGGATATGGTGATGTTGGGAAAGGTTCTGCAGCTTCTTTAGCAGGTGCAGGTTGTAGAGTAATCGTTACAGAGATCGATCCTATTTGTGCTTTACAAGCAGCAATGGATGGCTTCGAAGTAAAGAAGATGAAGAATGCAGTAAAGGAAGCAAATATCATTGTAACCGCTACTGGTAACAAAGATATTTTGACTGGCGAGCATTTTGAAAAGATGAAAGACAAAGCGATCGTTTGTAATATCGGTCACTTTGATAACGAAATTGATATGGCGTGGTTGAACAAGAAGCACGGTAAGTCAAAAGTAGAGATCAAGCCACAAGTTGATAAGTATACAATCGCTGGTAAAGATGTAATCGTTTTAGCAGAAGGTCGTTTAGTAAACTTGGGTTGTGGAACAGGTCACCCATCTTTCGTAATGTCTAACTCTTTTACGAATCAAGTTTTGGCACAATTAGAATTGTGGAAGAATACGGAGAAGTATGATAACACGGTACACATGTTGCCTAAGCATTTAGATGAGAAGGTTGCTAGATTACACTTAAAGAAAATTGGTGTAGATTTAGAAGTTTTATCTGGTGATCAGGCGGATTATATCGGTGTGGATAAGAAAGGACCATATAAGCCAGAGCATTACCGATACTAGTCATTATTTGTTTTAGAATAGAGAAGCGAGAGTAGAGAATAGAGATAGTTTTCGTTTAAAAAACAACGAAACTTCATTGTTTTTAAACGAAGTACGTCTCTGCTCTTTATTCTGTTTCAAAGAAATGATTCAATCAATCACTTTAAGCTAATCGCTTGAAGTTGAAAATTGAATCTTGGTCTTAATTAGAGCGGGTAGTAACTGAAGAGTTACTACCCGCTCTTCGTTTTAGGCAAAGTGTAAGAATAAATTGGTCGTTTTAAGCTAGACATTTTTTCTTCTAAGGAATGCTAAAAA
>JALZWC010000620.1 GCA_023300255.1 Saprospiraceae bacterium
GAAGGAAATTAAATAAGATAGACCATAATAGGCAGTAATTCCCGCCTGTCTAGCTAGCCAGATAGACCCGACTGCGTCAGCGGGCTGGTTTTCTTGTAAAGATGCTTCAAAAACCCCACATAGCCTAGCTACGTAAGGATTTTTGAAGTATTCTTAGAAGGAAAAATTACAAGTATAATGGTCTAGATTATTTATTTTCCTTCACTTTTTAATATTTTTACAAAGAAGTTGTTTAAGATGAATGGATGTATTATTTACAAATCATTGATTCCTAGATACTTCCGTTTTTTGATTCCACTAGTAACTATAGCTATGAAACACAACTTCAAATGGAAAAATATGTTCTCTTATCTAAAATAATAAAAAATCTCTTTCTTTCATCCCTCTATTTTATTTTTCCACTCCTGCTTATTGCTCAATCTAAACCAACGATAGATTTTACTAATATTAGAAAGGAAGAAGGCCTAATAAATAAGGCAATTAATAAAACAGGTAAGTGTGATTTAGGATTTCTTTGGATTGCGACCAATGAAGGTCTGCACCGCTACGATGGACCTAATTCTATGACCGTTTTTATGGTCGACACTATTGAAAATAGCAATAGTTTAGCTTCTAATATTATTCGGACTTTATTCAATGATAGTCAAGGTAATCTATGGATAGGGACTAGTTACGGAGGGCTTACAAGATATAATTCATATAGTGGAGAATGGAAAACATTTAGATATCAGGCAGATGATAATTCGAGTATTAATAATGACGAGATTCTTTGTATATATGAAGATAGTCAGCACCGTCTTTGGGTTGGAACAGAGAATGGCTTGAATCTATTTGATTATCAGTTGGAGACATTTACTCGTTTTATAAGAGATGACAAAGACCCTTATAGTTTAGAAGCAGAAGCAGTCTTGTCTATTATGGAAGATGAACAGGGTTGGTTGTGGGTAGGTACTTGGGCAGGTGGTTTATATTTATTACTAGAAGACGAGAATAATGATAATAAGCTAAAATTTTTGAATTTTAAGCCTTCTATTAATAAGCAAAGCTATCATGTCTGGAAAATTTATCAAGATAAAGAGCATCGATATTGGATCGGTACCTTTGGAGGTCTTTTTTTGATGCAGTTACCTCCAGATGCATCAAATAAAATAGATCATACCAATTGGGTACCTAGCTTTTATGCTTATCTAGGAAAAAATGAAGATGAGCACTCTATCACTAATAGAGCGGTGAGTGATATTGTACAGGATTTGAATGGTCGTTTGTGGATAGGAACAACACATGGATTAAATATTGTTGAACAAGCAGATTTACCAGATACGAGCGTATATAATTATGCATTGAAGGAACGACCAAGCATTATTTTTAATAGATACTATTCAGATTCAGAAGACGCTAATTCTATAGACAATAACACCATTGTTTCCATAATGGTAGATGATGAAGGGATTATTTGGGTGGGAACTACAAATGGATTAAGTCAATATAATTGGTATGCGGGTCAATTTGAATTTCATAAAATTTATGATAAAAATTATATTATTCCTAATTCTAACAATATTTATATTGATAATAACCAAATAGCTTGGTTAGCTACAGAAAGCAACGGATTATTAAATTACGATTTAAAAAAGAAGACGCTTCAATCTTTTAATAACAAGCACCCAGGACTTCTTTTAGATGACAATACAGTTGCGCTCTTTGGTAAAGAGGAAAGATTATATGTAGCTAGTCGTTTAGGATTCACCATAATTAATTTAAAAGATCTATCTACAAAAAAATATCCAACCCCTGAATGGTTTAAAATAATAAATCCACATTCGCATGTTCAATCTATTTATATTGGTAAAGATCAACAAATTTGGTTCGGAACAGAGAACGGCCTTTATTTTCTTAATCCTAATACAGGAATTTATACAGTTTATGAGCGAGATGATATAAGGAATAAATCAATTAGTGATAATTCTGTTACCGCAATCTGTGAAGATAAAAACGGTGACCTTTGGGTCGGAACTTATACTGGACTTAATAGAATAAAGCGTCTACCTTCTGGCGAATTACAATTCAGTCATTATTTTTATGATTCTAAAAATACTAAGCAAAGCTTAAGTTCTAATCAGATTACTTCACTTAAGATGATTGATAATCAACTTTATATAGGGACAACGGCAGGCTTATGTAGTTACAGTTTTGAAAAGGATCAATTTGAGACGTACGGTTCTTCTATTCAAAAATTTTGGATACAAAGCTTAGTAAAAACAAGAGATAATAATATTTGGGCCAGTACATTAGAAGGTGTTTTTTCTTTTAATACGACTACTAAATCATTAATACCTTTTGAATCAAAAGATGGAATTAAAGACACTTATTTCTCCTTAGGCTCCAATACAATAGACAGCTTGGGCTATATATATTTTGGGAGCGCTTTAGGTTTTACTCGATTTCATCCAGATCATATACAATTAAATGAAAAAGCTCCTCCAGTATATATTACCAGTTTAAGAAAAATAAACCGAAAAGGGGAAACTATATTAGATGGCATACATCTAAAAGAGATGGTATTAAACCATGATGATTTTTATTTAGAAATCAATTTTGCTGGACTTAACTATATTCGACCAGAAAAGAATTTATTTGCCTATCAATTACTAGGTTTTGATGATGCCTGGCAGTATCCTAAAACCAATAATCCAATAGCTTTTTCTAATTTAGAAGCAAAGACTTACACTTTAAGAGTAAAAGCAGCTAATAACAATGGTGTTTGGAACGAAGAAGGTGCTGTGCTACGGATTATTAAAAAACCTGCCTTTTGGCAATCTTCGATTTTTAAGTTCTTAAGCATACTTGGACTAGTGTTCTTTATTTTTGGTGGGCTTCAAATCTATACAACTACCCAGCGCAAAAACATTAAGTTAGCGCAAATGAATGAAGAGATTAGTTTGGCTAAACTTCGTTCACTGACGATCAATATGAATCCTCATTTTTTATTTAATGCTTTTAATACTTTACAAAATTTTATTTTGAAAAATGAGAAACATAATGCTAATCAGTACTTGACTAATCTATCAGATATTATAAGAAAGTTACTAAATAATTCCGAAAGTATTGCCATTCCATTATTGGAGGAAATAGAGATATTGAATGCCTATGTCAATTTGGAGAAAGAAAGATTTGTAGAGAGTATTAACTTTAGTTTAATCATCGACCCAAAGCTATCAGATCGAAACCCGATCATCCCTTCTATGATTATACAACCTCATTTAGAGAATGCTATTTTACATGGTCTTTCTTCTAGTAATCAAAATGGAAGGATTACTTTGGTCTTAACAGAAAAAGAAGCAGGTAACCTACATTGCATCATTAGAGATAATGGAATTGGTAGAAGCAAAGCCGAAGAAAAGAAAAAGCAAAATGAACATCTATCTATGGCTTCCCGAAACACAAATGATAGAATCGATCTTTTAAAAAAGATGGGCTATCAAAATGCAAATCTAGAAATAAAAGACTTGTACGATAATGAAGAAATGCCTTTGGGGACGGAGATTATTATTACGCTTCCTTTTCTTAATAATTAAGTAAGGAATGTGTATGAAATAACTTCGTAATTTATGCTGCTTCTTTTGCTCTTATTTTTCACTTTAATTCAGTCAAAGTATCAACAATTATCCTTC
>JALZWC010000621.1 GCA_023300255.1 Saprospiraceae bacterium
CCTGTGTTAGTTCCTAAACTTGGGAAGCTTGTTTAGGCTTTTGATAAATCATAAATTTTACATCATACATCATAAATCATATATCCATCACGTTTTGAACTAGATGGATTTATGATTTATGAAATCTGATTTATGATTTGCCGCTCTCTCTCAATCAGTGATCAGCGTATTATCACAAGTAGTACATTTCCCTTTTTTATTCCTTTCAAAATAAAAATCCAATCTGCCCAACAAAATACCAGCAAAGCCTACCTGATTGATAAGAACCTCTTCTTGATCTAAGTTGCGATAGGCTTCCGCTTTCTTCATAAACGTATGGGTATGCCCACCAATGATCACATCAATATGTCGACTATTTTCTGCTAGAACTACATCCGATACTTTACCGTCTCTATATTTATATCCAAGATGGGAGAGACAGATGACCAAATCACAATTTTGTTCTTGTTTTAATTGGAGCGCTAATTTATTAGCCGTAGTAATTGGATCAAGATAGCGCGTTCCTTTAAAATCTTTTTCTGGTACTAGTCCGTCTAATTCTATACCGAGACCAAACACGCCTATTTTTAGTGGGCCTTTTTTGAAAATTTTGTAAGCCTGTGTTTGCCCATTCATGATCGTATCAGAGAAGTCATAGTTAGCAATCAAAAATGGAAAATTGGTATGGGGTAATTGTTTATACAAACCTTCAATACCCGCATCAAAATCATGATTCCCTATGGTGACTGCATCATACTTCATAGCGGACATTAGCTTGAATTCTAATTCGCCTGCAAAGAAATTAAAGTAGGGCGTCCCTTGAAAAATATCGCCTGCATCAAATAATAAAAGATGTTCTTCTGCTGCTCGAATATTTTTAAGAACAGTGGCTCTTCTTGCTGCCCCAGCTGCTCCTTGATTCCTACCACCGTCCATAGGGAAAGGCTCGATTCTACTATGTAAATCGTTGGTGTGTAGGATGGTTAATTTGATCAAATCCTTTTTTGCAAATGCAGATAAAGGAAATGCACCCATGCTGCTTAATAGGGTGGTGGTGCTTATTTTATTTATGAAGGATCTTCGTTTCAATGTTTGTTGTTTTATAAAATAGGATATTACTACTTTGTAAATTAAAAAATGAGTGAAGAATAATTTTTTGAGATATTATGACTATTAAGTATTGGCTTCAGCCAATGCTAAATAGTAATAGGGAATGTATAATATGTCTAATGTAAGAACTTTTCTTATTGATCTTTCAAAATCATACGCCCCTCTATCACACTTTCAATAACTTGACCATTGGCCGTATACTCTTCAAGATCACTAATCAAAACATCTCGAATGAAAAGATCCAACTTCTGTTGAGGCTTTCCTTTTAAAAAACCAGAATCACTTCCGCCATTCGCTACATAGTCTGGTAAAGCTACTTGATAAACCATACCTGATTTTAAAGGCATTCCCTGAATCATAATATCCAAAGCTTTGGTATCGTCCTGCGTAATTTTAATAGAATGACTAACAGGCCAGCCACCAGACTGAACGATGTGTTGAGCGAATTCTTGTACCTCTGTACTATCTAAAGACAAGACTACGACCATATTGTCAAAAGGCATTAACTCAAAGATTTTTCCCCTTGGAATTGGTCCTTTTGAGATATTAGAAATACGAATGCCTCCTTGATTTTGAATAGCAAAAGCGATAGGATGGTCTAACTGTTTTTCTGCCTGTCGTTGTATGGCATCTGCCATCCAATTACCTAAAGTAGATTCTGGCCGTTCCTTTTTTAAATCAACAATTGTATGACCAATGACTTCATTCATTTGATCGTCGAGCTGTTTTTTGTAGGGCTCTATTAATGCTTTAATTGCTGGGTCTTCTGTTGGGGCTAGTTCAGGATTGACCGTTTGCTTGCTTGCCTCAATGCCCGATAAATAGTTGGTCGAGCGACAAGAGAACAGAAGTAGTACAAAGAAACCAAAGAAGAGTGTAGAGCGAGTGCTTTTATAAATTGACATTATTGAAATAATAGTTTTTAAAAAAAAAGCCAGTGGAAGAATGTAGGATCGTCGAAGTTTGTAACTTCGATGCAGTAGGATAATCGTATGGCATCGAAGTTACAAACTTCGACGATCCTAAGGGCTATAGTATATTTTTAGGAATTTTGTCTACAGGAATAGATTCTACATAAAGAGTAGTAGTGTCATCTGATTTTGTTCTTAGTTCTACTTTTGCCAAAAATTGTTTGTATTGAGGGAATTCGGCTTCTTTTCTTAAAACCAGCATATTTAATATTTTTTTACCCTCACTATTTAGACTAGTCATTTGTTTTAAAATTGCTTTCATTTCTTTATCATAAGGGAGTTGATTTTGGTCTGATACATGATGATTCCAAGCAATCATTCCCATTCTAGCTTTCATCAAATAATCTTCTGCTGTTTCATTTCCATCAAGAAGTGGTTTTATAAATTTTAGTAGTACACTTGAATAAGATATCTGTTCTTTTTTCATTCGAGTTAATAGTTATAACAATTTTTAAAAAAATAGAATATTAAGTTCCTTACTGTAGGATCATCGAAGTTTGTAACTTCGATGCGATAGGATAATCGTATAGCATCGAGGTTACAAACCTCGACGATCCTAGGCAGACCGCCAAGTATATCTAGCTTTGTGTCTTCGTGTCTTTGTGGCAATATCAACCAACTAGGTAAACCTGTCTAAAATGCTAACTACTCCCCAACATCCTTCAACAACTCCTCAATAGCCCGTTCCAATTGCTGATCAATTCCCTTATCAATTTTACCGGGCATATTTTTGACTTTAATCATAGGTTCTGTTTGATTGTTTTCCATCCAATTGCCATTAATATCTTTGGCACTCACAGGGACAACGCCCCATCTCGAACCATCAGGTAATCCCTCCCAACCTGCATAACTACAAGTACCAGGGACAGGCATCCCAACCGTTTTTCCTATCTTTAAATCAGTATAACCACAGGCGAAACAATGACCATCCGAATACATACTTTCATTAAAAATAGCTAAAGTAGGTTTGGTCCATCTAGAGGTAGGTTCTCCTCCGACTACCTTTGCTTCGGTCTCATAAGTAATAAAAGGTACGCCAGTAAAAAAGGTAGCCAAATCTGCTACTAAATCTCCTCCACCATTAAAGCGAGTATCTATGACGATCGCTTTACAATCTAAATATTTACCCATTATATCTTGGTAAATACTTCTATAAGGACCGTCACTCATACCAGGGATATGTACGTACCCTAATTGACCATTACTTTTTTCTTTTACTTCTTGTTCATTCTTCTTGACCCATCTTTTGTATAAGAGGCCAGTTTCTTCTCTTAAAGTAATTGGCTTAATCGTAAGCATTTCTCGTTTGTTATTGCTAGGATTGAGGACTTCTAACAAAACGAATTGTCCTGCTTTCCGATTAAGGTATTTTGCTACATCTTGATTTTTGTCAATTAGTGCGCCATCTATTTTCTCGATAACCATTCCTACTTTTACCTTGATATTAGCTTTATCTAAAGGACCTCCCAATAGAATTTCTTCAATCATTATTCCATTTCCTGTATGTTCATAATTCATAAAAATACCAAGGGATGCAGTCTGATCTGGATTATCAATTGTATGTCCTAGTCCTCTGGCTCCTGCATGAGAAACATTTAATTCCCCTAGCATTTCTGAAAGCATTTCTCCCATTTCAAAAGAGTTGCCAATGTGGGGTAAATACTTACCGTACTCCGTCTTCATCTGTTCCCAATTTATACCATGAAAATCAGGATGATAAAAAATAGCATTCGTTCTAATCCATACATGATCGAAAATAGCCGTACGTTCTGCTTGGGTATCAAATTCTATTTCTCCTTTAATCTTTACAGCTTTTTTATCTCC
>JALZWC010000622.1 GCA_023300255.1 Saprospiraceae bacterium
ATATATGGGACGATAGCTCAGTTGGTAGAGCAATGGACTGAAAATCCATGTGTCGGGGGTTCAATTCCCTCTCGTCCCACCACTAAAAGCCTTTAAATAATTATTATTTAAGGGCTTTTTTTATTGCTAGAAAGTTCTCCTCTTTTCCAACACAATCCACTATTTCCTCTTCTTTAACGATTGTAAAACAAAGTGTTAATCAAATCTGATTGAGATACAATCGTTAGCATAACGATACCACCTATTTGCTATTTCTATAGTTGATAGCAATAACTTTAGGCAAAGTCCAATAAATAGCATCGAAGTTTTTTAAAAGAGTATTGATGTATTCTTAATCAAATTCGCCTGCAACCATTTCCAAAATGGGCTGTCATTCAATAGAATACCAACCGACTAAATAATATACACCCGATGAAAAAAACCCTACTAATAATAGTAATGGCAAGCATTTGCCTACCCATTATTGCCCAAAAGCTAGACCTAAATAAAAAGCAAGTAAAAGCATTTAAAACTACCCTGCCTTTCAAAGTAGATGGAGAGCTATCAGAATTAGATTGGCAAAACGCCCCTATCGCAACCGATTTAATCGTCAATCAACCAGCTCCAGGCACAACACCTTCTCAACGGTCTGAAATAAAGGTGATCTATGACAATACTGCGGTATACATTGGTGCAACACTATATGACACAGAGCCCGATAGTATTTTAAGAGAAATCACTCAAAGAGACGATATTGGAAATAGTGATTGGTTTGGTGTTTTTCTTGATCCTTATTTAGATGGAATAAATGGCGTAAGCTTTATTGTATCTGCCGCAGGTGGACAATTTGATGCTAAGTATTCTGTCTTTGGAGAAGACGAAAATTGGGATGCTGTTTGGCACAGTGCCATTCAACACACCTCCGAAGGTTGGGTGGTAGAGATAAAAATTCCTTATTCCGCTATCCGATTTCCTAATGTGGAAGAACAAGTATGGGGAATTAATTTTGGTCGCGTAATTCAAAGAAGTCAAGAGAAAAGCTTCTGGAGTCCTATTGAACCTAATGTAGATGGATTCTTAAATCAGTTTGGTCAGATCTCTAATATTCAAAACATTAAATCTCCTGTGCGTTTATCTGCGACTCCTTTTATTTCTATATATGGAGAAAATTACCGAGATCCTTCTGCTGATCCTACTACCGCTTGGGGCCGTTCTTTTAATGCGGGTATGGATTTGAAATATGGAATTAATGATGCCTTTACTTTGGATATGACCCTAATTCCTGATTTTGGACAAGCTCGCTCCGATAATCAAGTACTCAATCTCTCTCCCTTTGAAGTTCAGTTTGATGAAAATCGTCAGTTTTTCACAGAAGGGCTTGAATTATTTAATAAAGGAAATTTATTTTATTCTCGACGCGTAGGAGGTACGCCCATTAATTTTTATGATGTGGAGGATCAACTAAATCCTACCGAAGAAATAATTAATAACCCTCAACAAACACAATTAATTAACGCAAGTAAGGTATCTGGAAGAACACAGAAAGGTTTAGGTATCGGTGTCTTTAATGCAGTGTCTGCCAAAGAATATGCGAGTGTAAAAGATACAGAGTCTGGAGTAGTAAGAACAATCCAAACGAGTCCAGTTACTAATTATAATGTGACGGTCTTCGACCAAAACTTAAAAAACAATTCCTATATCACCTTAATCAACACAAATGTAACTCGATTTAGTGAGGATTATAATGCGAATGTTACAGGAGTCGTTTTTGAATTAAAGAACAAAGAAAATTCTTATTCTATTAGAGGGAATACCGCTTTAAGTCAAAAGTATTTTACAGAAGAAACAGATCTTGGCCATAAATATTCTTTAGCACTTAGAAAAACAAGTGGCAAACTACAAGGCGGTATCGAATATCAAGAAAAAAGCGATACCTATGACCCTAATGATTTAGGATTTTTAAATAACAATAATGAACGTTCTGTACAAGCTTGGGTAGAATATACGCAGTTTCAACCTTTTGGAAGATTCAATAGAGCAGGTGCTGGTGCTTGGCAGCAATATGAACGGCTATATGAGCCTAATGCTTATTCAGAGTACGGGCTTAATTTATTCGCATGGGCACAAACCAAAAGCTTTTGGAACCTCAATGCATTCACCTATCATGAGCCTTTTAAAAACTATGATTACTTCGAAACTAGAACGCCTGGTCGTTTTTATGAGTTAACTACTAGTAATTTTTTTGGTATCAATATTGATTCAGATCAGCGGAAAAAATTAGCTTTTGGCTTCTTTGGTAGATATGGAAAACGAAATGAAGAAGGCCGCTATAGTATTCTATTTGGGATCGCTCCAAGATACAGAGTGAATGATAAATTGAATTTCAGATTAGACATTCAAAATTATATTTTCAAAAATGACGTAGGTTTTGTCAACAAACTAGAAGAAGGGGATCAAGCGGATATAATTTTTGGCGTAAGAAATAGAAATACTTTAGAAAACACTTTTAATACCAACTATAATTTTAGTCCTACAATGGCCTTAACCTTTCGACTCAGACATTATTGGTCTAGAGTGCAATATGATCATTTCAACTTACTAGAAGAAAATGGTCTTCTAGGCCCTACAGATTATAATGACGTTCATGATAATAATTTTAATGCTTTTACTATTGACATGGTATACCGCTGGCGATTTTCTCCTGGAAGTGATCTGTTTATCGTTTGGAAAAATTCTATTTTTAATAGCGACGAATTATCTACGATCGGTTATTTAAAGAATATTGACAATCTCAGGGAAGCTCCTCAGACTAATAGTTTATCTCTAAAATTCATTTACTATATTGACTACCAAATGTTAGAAAAGCGAAAAAAGACACAAAGTTAGTAAATTTGCTTGTAGTTAGGTTGTTAAGATGCTTTTTTTTCTAGCGCCCAACTGTCACTGATTATTGAATAATATTTTAATTAGAAAGTGAAATTACAAACAAATAGTAGGTCTTTTACTTAGTCTATCAAGCAACAAAGTAATTTT
>JALZWC010000623.1 GCA_023300255.1 Saprospiraceae bacterium
AAAATTCTAAATACTATGCCAATCACTTACGATGTAGAAACGGATTGTTTGTACCTTCAAGGTTTTAAAAAAGGGTTTGAACAGGGGTTTAAATTAGGACTAGAACAAGGAAGACTAAAATTTTCCATTTTAGCTATTCGAAACATGCTACAAAAAGATTTTAAACTGGCACTTATTTCAGAAATTCTTAATGTAGAAGAAAAATTTATTGCTCAAACTCAACTAGAACTAAAACAAGAAAAATCTATCCATCAACGACTCAAAAAAAGACAGCAAGTAAAAACGATTGCCAAAGCATTGAATATCTCTCCATTATTGGTACAAGTAATTAAAGAAATAAATAAGAAAAAAGGATAAGCTATCCATAAAATAACCTTGTCTTTAAAAAGGACAAAAAGTGAATGACTCACTTTTTGTCCTTTTTTTTTGCAATACCTAAAAACATTAGGTATATTACCTAAGTATTTTAGGTATATCTTGTATTTCTACTACTTTACACAAAAAAATGTCTAATAAAAAATTATATCGAGGTTCGCTTAGTACCATCATTCTCAAGCTCTTAGGGGATAATGGGCGCATGTATGGGTATGAAATTACGCAGCGTGTGAAGGAATTAACAAAGGGCGAATTAAAAATTACGGAAGGGGCTTTATACCCTTCTTTACATAAGTTAGAAGCGGAAGGGCATCTGCAAGTAGAATTTGAACAGGTCAATAATCGGATGCGTAAATACTATTCTTTGACGGAGGATGGGACTAAAGAGGTGGTGAATAAACTGTTGGAGATGGAAATGTTTTTACAGACGATGCAGGGCTTATTGCAACCGCCTTTGTCAAGTACCACGGAATTTATTCCGTAATAATTCGAACCTCGCTTTGAATCAATTCCGAGGAATCTGTGTACGGAATAAATTCCGTGATACAGGAAACTAAATCTAGCTAGATGAACGAAAAACAACAAATGGAAAAGAAACAAGTATCCGAAGTTCAAATAGAACAACTATTCAAATTCATGCGCCAAAAGTATGTCCGTTATTATGATGTACAGATAGAGTTGGTAGATCATTTTGCTTCTGCCATCGAAGCGATGTGGGAGAAAAGCCCCACAATGACTTTTGAACAAGGTATTGATAATGTATATGTAGAGTTTCCAATAACAGGTTTTAATGATTTAATAAATGAAAAGACAGTAATATTAAATAAGAAAATTCTTAGCTATGCATGGAAAGAGATGAAATTATATTTACAATTTCCTAAAATAATGTTGACGCTATTATTGACGACACTACTCTATTTATTGTTTAGTAATGTACAACAGCCTATGATCTATGTTTATATTATTTGGTTGATTACCTTCTTAGGAAGCACTTATTTGATAACTCAATTAAGAAATATTGGATCGAAGAAACAGCAGTTTTTAGTACTGAATACTTTACTAGGTTTCCAATCTATCTCTTTGTTTATTTGTACTGTACCTCCACCTCCTCAAGGATTAGATAATTTATCTTTTTGGTCAACTATTGGGCTAAGTATACTTACCGTTTTTATGATGATTTTTTGTATTGGACACTACAAAGTCGCTCGCTCTATTTTTGAAGAATGGAAAACACAATATCCGCAGTTTGTATAGAAATAGCTTTTGTTCTCTCTCTAAAACTGTAGAGATTAATGATATTTGTCTACTACCTAATAATACCCCAACTCCAAGGAGAGCGATTTTCGCTTCCACATTAATAGTCTGCTATTTTTTGCATTACTACTCTACCTAAGAAACATCTAAAATCCTACAAATCCTAATCCTAGCCTCCAGAAAGTGCCTGAAAAATAAGCACCTCCTCCTCCTCCCCCACTACATCCATCAAAGTAACCTCATCTTCAATTAGCTCTCCTTTTACAAATATGTTGACATGTTGGCGAACTTGTCCTTGTTCATCTCTTAGGAAATCATCTATTCCAGGATACTTTTTCTCTAAATTGATTAAGATCTCTTTAACCGTCCGTCCTTCTATCTTTCCATCGGCTATTGTCGGAAAAAATCTTTTTAATGCAGCCGTAAATTTTATATGTGGCATATTTTATCGTTTTTTGTTTATAAGAAACGAAAGTTGTCTCTTTCTACAACATAAGCTCTATTGTCTAAAAATAAGTAGATTTCTGTTATTATAGAAACACTTCAAAGAGAACAGTGTTCTAATTGCCTAGAGTTTCGGATTTTATAGTTGTACAATTATAAGTGTTAGGACATAATACCCAATAAATATGAAAGACCTATTACCCCTCATTAACGAATGGAGTGCTCAAAATAAAAAATTCGGAATAGCCACGGTTATTAAAACGTGGGGATCTTCTCCTCGCCCTATTGGTTCTTCCATGATTATTTCGGAAGAGATGGAAATGGCAGGTTCTGTAAGTGGTGGTTGTGTAGAGAACGCAGTCATTCGCTCAGCTATGCCTTTGATACAAAATGGAGGCGGACAAGAACTAGCATTTGGCGTAGCGGATGAAGAAGCATGGGAAGTTGGTTTAAGCTGTGGTGGAAAAATGCAGGTATATGCGGAGCAGTTTATGGCATTAGACACCCGCCCAGCAGAAAGAGCCGTATGGGAGGCATTTAAGGATTGTTTACAAAATAATAAAGCTTGTGTGCTATTGACTAGATTGCAAGAAGGAGATAGCCAGCATCTATTGGTCTATCCAGATCGAAGGGCCATTGGGCAACAAATTTCTACGCCTTTAATAGAGGCTGGGCTACTGGCTTATGCAGAACGGAAGAATCAAGTAGTTGAGATAGAAGGCCTTAACTATTTCGTTCAAGTGTTTCCTAGAAGGAGTCAATTATTAATTATTGGTGCCGCACATATTACGGTAGATTTAGTCGGTTTAGCTAAAATGCATGATTTCGAAACCATCGTCATAGATCCAAGAGGCGTATTTGCTAATAAAACTCAATTTCCAATAGCACCTGATAAAATTATTGAAAAATATCCTGCGGAAGTATTACCAAACTATACCTTAGATGCCTATACTTATGCGGTTGTCTTGTCTCATGATCCAAAAATAGATGATAATGCACTACAATTATTATTGCCTTCCGAAGTCGCTTATATAGGAGCATTGGGTAGTAAGCGAACCCATGCAAAGAGGGTGGCTCGATTAGAAGAAGCAGGTTTTTCTAGTGCCATTATTGATCGTATACACTCCCCTATCGGTATGAATATCAATGCCAAAACACCCAAAGAAATTGCGATGAGTATTATGGGAGAAATCATTTTAGTTAAAAATAAGTATAGGTAGCGACAAACTAATTTGGGAATATTAGGGTTATTTCTAAATAATAATAACATATTTGAAAATATATTTTCCCACTACAATTCGTCCGCTTTGCAGTTCGTAGAATCGATATATCTACTTATTTTGAAGAGGATTAATTAATAACATAAATCATATATTTATTTATTATTTTAAATCAACTCTATTTTGTTGTGTAAAATAATTGCTCAAAAAAGTGCATCTTTTCTCAGCATGATCTATATTGTTTTAAAATTCATCCTGTTAGAACTACTTATTCCTTTGGAACAAGTGTAGAATAATTACTTGATCCTTAGCACTTATAATTAATGCAAGCACCAATTGACAAAACATGGATAAAACACAAACAGGAAGTATCTTAATAGCAGAACCATTCATGGTAGATCCTAATTTTAAGCGATCTGTCATTGCTATATGTGATTATACGGAGGAAGAAGGAACAGTCGGATTTGTCCTAAATAAACCATTAGGTTTACAGGTAAATGAACTAATTACAGATTTTCCTTCATTTGATGCAGATGTTTACTTTGGAGGGCCTGTACAAACGGACAGTATTCATTATATTCATAATCTTGGCGATTTATTAGAAAAAAGTACTAAAGTCGTTGATGGTGTCTGGTGGGGTGGAGATTTTGAGAAATTGAAGTTTTTGATCCGATCAGATATGGTTCAACCTCACAATATTCGTTTTTTTGTAGGATATTCTGGATGGTCGCCAGGGCAGTTAGAGGAAGAAATGAACTTAGGGTCTTGGATGTTGTCAGATTTAGACGCTAATTATCTTTTCAAATCTAAACCAAAGAAATTGTGGAAACAGGTATTGAAAAATATAGGAGATACTCACTCCGTGATTGCCCAAATGCCTGATGCAGCTAATTGGAATTAAAAATATTTACTTGATAATTTTATTTTATTGATTTTCAGTTATTTAGAGTTCTCAATTTTCGAAAATCTTTGTGCGTCAATTACCTTTGTTTTACTACGAATTCACGGATTAGAAATATTCACTTAGCGTGAATTCGTGGTAAAAAAGGACCCGATTAATGTCAACACCGTCTTAAACATCTTCTATACTACCACAATTACAATTCAAACCTACTATTTTTGTTGCTCACCAAACCTTTTAAGCCAAATATATTGTTGTTATTAAATTGGAATGATTGTAGCTTTTTAATATAAGCACCAACTTCCTAATTATAAGTTAGGCAAAGTGTAAGAATAAATTGGTCGTTTTAAGCTAGACATTTTTTCTTCTAAGGAATGCTAAAAAATTAAGCATAGCTGGGCTACGGTTTCTTTT
>JALZWC010000624.1 GCA_023300255.1 Saprospiraceae bacterium
ACTAGCCGAGTGGTGGATGAACATTATTTTATCCGTCCTAGTACAGATGTTTTCTTTTTGATGGGAATGCTTCACATAATTCAGAAAAATGATTGGATAAAAATAGGGCGTTTAAAAGACCATATTACAGGCTTAGATCAACTCGAAAAAATTGCAGAAGAATTTACGCCTGAAAGAGTTGCCAATATTACAGGTGTTTCAGCTGATGTACTCCAACAACTTACTAAAGAATTTGTCCTACAAGACCGAGCGGTGATGTATGGGCGGATGGGAATGTCTACCCAAGAACATGGCGGATTGTGCCATTGGTTAACTACTGTTCTTAATATCTTGACTCATCACTTTGACCGAGAAGGAGGAGCTATGTTTCCAAAACCAGCCGCAGATATTAAGCGACAAAAAGGTTGGCATCTAGCACATGACAGGTGGCACAGTCGAGTAAGAAATTTGCCTGAATTTGATGGCGAATTGCCCGTTTCCGTTATGGCAGAAGAAATGTTGACCCCAGGCGAAGGACAAATAAAAGGCTTAATTACTTTTGCTGGAAATCCAGTATTATCTACACCTAACGCTAAGCGATTAGAGGAAGCATTGCCGAAATTGGATTTTATGGTTTCGATAGATATTTTTCTGAATGAAACTACTAGACATGCCGATATTATTTTACCCCCTCCTTCGCATCTTGAAATAGATCATTACGATTTAATTTTTAATCATTTTTCGACTTCCAATAATGCTAAATTCTCCCCTCGACTTTTTGCACCAAAAGAGGGGCAACTTTATGATTGGCAAATCGCCAAAGATTTGACCAAACGATTTGCTAAACTGGCTAACTATAAAATTCCTTTTCTATTTAAACAATTTAATCCACGACAATTATTGAATTTCACTTTACTAACTGGTCCGTATGGTAAATGGAGTTCTCCTTCTAGATTTTTCAATGGCCTGAGTTTAAAGAAATTGATTGCATCAAAACATGGTATCAATTTTGGCCCAATGGAAGCCCGAATTCCAGAAGTATTGAATACCCAAGATGGAAAAATACAAATTGCCGCAGACGTTTTTATAAAGGGCTTGGAAGAAGTAAAAGCAAAACTTAAAGAAGATCAGGTACCTAGAGAAGCGAATGAATTCAAATTAATTGGCAGAAGGCACTTAAGAAGTAATAATTCTTGGATGCATAATGTAGAGGGATTGATAAGAGGAAAAAATAGATGTACGGCCATGATGCACACCGAAGATGCCATCGCACTTGATCTTATAAATGGGGAAACCGTTGAGGTTCACTCCGACACGGGTAAAATAGAATTACCAATTGAAATTACCGATACTATGATGCCCGGTGTAGTGAGCATTCCACATGGCTTTGGTCACAATAAAAAAGGAACCCGACTCTCTGTTGCCTCTAGTGGTCATCATGCTGGCGTTTCTGTAAACAATATTACTGACCATAATCGCTTAGATAAAATGACTGGAAATGCTGCATTTTCTGGTCAATCAATCCGTATTTCAAAATTATCCAAAACAGAAAATATCGCATGAGTAACTTGCCAGAAATAAGAGGAAAAGTCATTAGTAATACACATGTATTAATTCGGGCAAACGCCGAAGGAGTCAATCTCAATGAACCATTTTTTGCCATTAACTGGTTTTCTACCAAAGTAGAATGGATGTATCATTTTTATAATTTCCTTGCTAGTCGTAGTGTAGTAAAAGTTGGCGGCAAACCATTTTTTAAAGCTAAAGTTACAGAAACACTTGTTGATACCAGTAATAGCCGAAGAGATTTGATACTCATCGTTCGATACCCCAATGGAGAGCAATTTAAGTCTTTGATGCAATCCACCTATTTTATAATGGTGAGTGTTTTTAGAATTTTTGCTGTATCAAATTTCACCTTTGGTTTTACCCATAAGATGGAAGCAGACGATAAGTCTCAAAAATCAGATAGTTTACATTATGCCCTCCACCACTTTAAAGCTGAAAAGAATACAGGGGAGATATTACAAAAAATTAAACAAATTACCCCTGCGTCTATTTCTACAAAGTATACGGGGCAAATGGTTGCCAATTTGTATAGTCAAGAAAAAGATAATGAACCAGAACAAATTCCTAATTTAATGGATGCTATCGTAGTATTTCAATCTCCATCAGAGCAGGAATTAAGATCCCTTTTAACCTCAGCAGCTTATCAGGAAATCTTGGAGATGACACCCACTAACCATGTAAGTTTCTTAAACAGAATTTTTTAATATGAGTAGCAGAAAATATGTTTTAATTACAGGTGTATCCTCTGGTATTGGCTTTGATACAGTTGAATTTTTAATCGAAAAAGGCTTCCACGTTTTGGGGAGTGTACGAAAAGAGAGTGATTTTCATAGGCTGAATCAGACGTATCCAGAACATTTTACTTGCCTACAATTTGATGTCACCAAAAGAGAAGAAGTAGCGGAAGCTTATGAACAAGTAAAAGCCATCCTAGGAGATAATAAATTAGCCGGTTTAGTCAATAATGCTGGGCTTGCCATGGGTGGACCTATTGAATTGATGGACGAAGATAAATTTCGATACCAGATGGAGGTTAATCTCTTTTCTGTAAGAACGGTTACCAATATTTTCGTACCATTACTCAAAGGAAATAAAAAGAAAAAAATTAAAGGCGGGAAGATCGTCATGATAAGTAGTATTTCTGGCATTTTCAATACACCATTTAATGGTGCTTATTGCATTTCCAAACATGCGATGGAAAGTTTAGGTGAAATCTATCGTCGGGAGCTGATAATGTACGATATAGATGTAGTATCTATCCAGGCTGGACCAATAGCTTCCAAAATTTGGACCAAAAATATTGATCAATACTCTGAGTATGCAGGAACAGATTACGAAAAATTGCTAGATAAAAGTAATAAGGTCATGAAAGCAGCTCAACGGAATGCACTTTCTCCCAGAATTATTGCTAAATTGATTTATAAAATTTTGACTAAGAAAACCAAACTAGCATTTATAGTGAATAAAAACTGGTTACCTACTGTATTATTTATTAAGTATATGCCAGCCAGATGGGTGGATAAGATTTTCTATAATCAATTGTTTAAGTGAAAGAGTCAAAATAATCTGAGCCATTATACTCGTCCTGCAAGCCCGTCCGCTTTGCGGTTCACTTGCTTTGCAAGCTCATCTTCTAAAAAATCTTTAAAATCCCTTACGTAGCTAGG
>JALZWC010000625.1 GCA_023300255.1 Saprospiraceae bacterium
CGCCCATCCGCTTTGCGGTTCAGGAGCTTACACTCCTTCATCTTAGAGTAAAAAATGACTAGCTTAAAACGATCAATTTATTCTCACTTTTTGCCTAAGGCAATTCAAACTAATTAATTAGAGCTCTGTATTCTCTGTGTCTTCTTTGTGAACTCTCTGTCCAAAAAAATGTCTAGTAGATTAAGATCGGTAAAACTCTTGTACTCCTAACAAAGATAGAGACAACTAGTTATAAGTACCGATCCTATAAAAACAAAAAGAGGAAAGCTATACAACTTTCCTCTTCTTTTACAAATATCTGACGATTAATTAACCGCAAACAAGATTTGACTTTATTTTATAGTTTACCAGTCTTTGCGGCAGTCTTTTTAATATCATTTAATTGTACGGGTTTTTGCTTCGTCCGTAACTTCATATTTAAGAATTCCACCGCTAAAGAGAAGGATATAGCAAAGTATAAATAACCTTTAGGTACTGCTCCAATCCCTGATCCTAAGAAAGAGAAATGCGCTAAGTGTGCTCCTTCTGCAATTAACATGAAACCAATTAGTAGCAAGAAGGACATTCCTAACATCTGTATAGAAGGGTGTCTATTCACAAATCGGCCTACAGGCGTAGCAAATGCCATCATGAGTAAGACAGATAATACCACAGCAATAATCATAATTATCAAGGCGCCAGGAACACCATTGGTCATTCCGACAGCTGTTAAAATAGAATCGAAAGAGAACACGATGTTGATTAAAGTGATTTGGACAATCGCATTCGCCATTGTTGATTTAACTTTCGAACCTCCACCTCCATCTCCGTGCTCATCTCCTTCTAATTTATGATGTATCTCCGTTGTACTTTTATAAATTAAGAACAGTCCTCCTAATATTAAGATGAGACTCTGTCCAGAAAACGCGCCGTGCATGATTGCATTATCTACTTTTAGCCAAGGTTCAGACATACCGATCAACCAAGAAATACCAAATAATAGGGCAATCCGCATGACCATCGCTAATATCATCCCAATATTCGTCGCTTTCGCTTGTTGGTCTTCAGGTAATTTGCCTGCAGCAATTGCAATAAAAATGATGTTATCTATACCTAATACAATTTCCAAAAAAGTAAGGGTTAATAAACTCATCCATACTTCTGGGCTTGCAAAATCAGGCATCACTAATAATGGTAATAATTCCATTCTGTTATTTTTTTATAATTTCTCCTTAAAACCATACTGGTTTTAGAATAGAGAAGCGAGAGCAGAGAATAGAGAAGTAATATCACTTAAAAAAAACAAAATTTCGTTGTTTTTTAAGCGAAATACGTCTCTGCTCTCTACCCTCTATTCTATTTTTGTATGGTTTTAAGTAATTTCTCCTTAAAACAGTTCAAAAAAAGCGCAATTTTAAGTGTTTTTTGCTAAAAATTCTTCAACTAAGTGAAGGAAAATAAATAAAGTAGACCATTATTAGAGCGTCAGCTAATGAAGTGGTAATATTTAACTACTATTGGAAAGGCTTCACAACTCAGAGAGTTGTGTTACAGTCCTACTCTGTAAGTGTAACACAACTCTCTGAGTTGTGCTGTATTCTACCTCTTTTAACTGACGATCTAATAATTTTTTAAAGATTGACTGTCAACGTCTTACAACTTCATACTTACTACTTTATACTTATTACTTCACTAATTCTATTTCAAATTCATAATATTTCCCATCTCATAGCAAGTTCGACAACGAGGTTCATAAGCTTCTTTCTCTCCTAAAACCACCTGATTACTGTCAACTGTCAATCGATAGGAATGAGTTGCCAAATTCCCACAATGTTGGCAGATTGCATGTACTTTTGTA
The DNA here is from genome assembly GCA_023300255.1 of Saprospiraceae bacterium. GTDB lineage: Bacteria > Bacteroidota > Bacteroidia > Chitinophagales > Saprospiraceae > JAFMDF01. Next base: position 1,838 of record JALZWC010000625.1, read on the forward strand.
ATATATTCTGCAACTGCTAACAAATTGGGCATTGGACCAAATGGCTGTCCCTTATAATCCATATCTAAACCTGCGACAATTACTCTTACTCCTTTTAAGGCTAATTGTTGACAAACATCGGGTAGTTGTTCATCAAAAAATTGAGCTTCATCTATTCCTACGACATTCACCTCTGTTGATAACTTTAAAATTTCTGACGCAGATTCTATTGGAGTAGATAAAATAGCGTTAGCATCATGGGATACGACCTTTGTCTCATCATATCTGGTATCTAGCTTAGGTTTAAATATTTCTACTCGCTGATTAGCAATTATTGCTCGCTTTAATCGCCGAATCAATTCTTCCGTTTTACCAGAAAACATAGAGCCACATATGACTTCTATCCATCCACTGCGTTGTCCCTTAAAATGAGGTTCTAAAAACATTATTTCTGTGAGTATTTATATAACTTCTTAATTAATTTACGTTTTAAAAGTTAGTGGTTGATTAAGCTTGCTTTATCCTTTTAATAAAGAAATCTCTATTTACTAGTGTGTTTTACTTTTAATCCCTTTTAAAAATTGTTTATTTTGCATAAAATGTTAACAGCTTAGTGAAGGATAAAGTATAAAATAGGAAGTAGGAAGTCGTAAGACGTTGACAGCCAATGTTTAAAAAATCACAATGGTCTACTTTATTTTGACACTTTTACTTAATATATTATTTAGGTACGAACAACGTACCATTCTTAAAAAATTACTCTCTTTTAAATGCAAAAACAAGACAAGTTTATCAAAGTAATTGACACTATTTAGTGTGTTTTTTACCACGGATTACAAGTATTTACTTAGGCAAAGAGTAAGAATAAATTAGCCATTTTAACCTGCCCAGCAAGCCCGTCCGCTTTGCGGTTCACTTGCTCTGCAAGCTCCTCCTCTAAGAAGT
>JALZWC010000626.1 GCA_023300255.1 Saprospiraceae bacterium
AACTAGTGCATAGCAGGGCTACGGACTCTTTTTTTGGCTTTCTAAGACTGGAAAAGGGCAAGCCAAGTTGAGACAGTTATTATTTCGTCATTCCTTAGATATATACGAATTTTTCTCTTCAGATTATAGTATATTAGCTTAGTATACACTACTGGACATTCAAAGTAGAATAGAGAGCAGAGAATAGAGAACAGAGACAGATTTCGTTTGCAAACAATGAAATTTGGTTATTTATAAACGAAATTCATCTCTACCCTTTCTCATGTCCAGTAGTATGCAATCTGACAGTGTAGCGATCTGACATCTAAATATCTAGCAGTTTAAGCTTAGCGTATGTCCAAATTGATTTAGAACAAGTCGTTAATTATAAGTGTTTTACATTTTTAATTAAGTACCTCTACTATGAACTTAAAATACCTACCAATATTATTGGCTTTGTCACTGCCGATTTTTTTATTCGGTCAGACAGAAAAAAAACTTAAAATTCCGGACAATCAAACTATACTGAAAAACATTTTCTTTGGAGGAGGTAGCGCCTATATTGATCAAGAACAGGCAGAAGCCTTAAGAGAATTTATTTATGCAGTAGAAAATATTAACCGATATGAGGTAATCGTTAATAGCTTTACGGATAATATTGGAAGTCGAGAGTATAATCAATGGTTATCACAACAGCGCAGTAGTGCTGTCATTGAAATATTGTATCAACTAGATATTCCGATAGACATGATATTGAAGGCAGATTTTGGTGAGGACGATCCTATTTATGATAATAGCACCTTTCAAGGGCAATTGAGTAATCGACGGGTGGATGTGATATTGCGGCCTTTGGCTTTTTAGGGTCTAGTCGGAATTTTGAGAAAGTTTCTGTTCGAATAATTTCTACTGAAACCTAAGTTATTTATTAAGCACTCTAATTTTCCATTCTAAGAGATAAATAATACAATTACGGAACTCATAATATTTGCCATTTTTTTTAAGACTTTTATATTTTTTTAGATTCTTTTGAATAACTGGTATTATGCTTTTTCCTTGTTGTTCCCAATTTTCCATGCCTGTATCTTTTGCTATTTTTCGAGCAATAGCATTCCATACATGTATTCTTCTCCTTACTAAGTTTTGTTCATTCAAATTCAGTACCTCTTTTAATTCTTGATCTATATCTTTATCATCTGATTTAATATTGAACCTTCGTGTATATCTAATTTTTAAATTAAAATTTCTTACTCCTCCTTCTGAAGGATTAGGGATAAAACATAATTCCTTATCATCTTTTCCATTTGGAGGAGTATCACAATGAGTTTGTGAATCTGCGTCCCCACTTCTTCCTTCACATACTGCAAAGAGATTATGATAGTCAATTCTTAAATCTTCTCTTCTAAGTTCTTTTTTATCACAGAGTTTATTTACTTGACTAGAAGTGTTCATTTGACCATTGAAAATACTTTTAGGTTTAAAATGTTCTACTTTCATTCTAATTCTATCAGATATTTCATCTTTTTTTAACTCCCCTAAACAATAAGCACATATATAGCCTTGTTCTTTAGCTAAGATTTCTTGCAGCATTGTGAATGCTCCTGTATGATCGTTCCTAAGACTAGCATAGGTATCGTTAGGAATTGTCTCACTTTTTGAGAGTTCTTCTTTAAATTTTTTTAGAATTATTGGTTCTTGAACTTTCTTCTTAATATAGCGCATAAAGGGTGTTAATTTTCAACAAGCTGCATATACGTTCTTGCTTCTACTAGAGCAGGATCATTTTCTCCTAAATCTGGTAATAATTTTTCATAAATTATTTTAGCTTGTTCTATATTTTCTTTATCTATCTCGTTAAAAAGTTCGTCAATGTCTTTTTGAATGCCATCTGGTCTTAGTTTCACCTGCATCCATTGATAAAATATATCGGAGATTTCCTTACCATAAATATGATTAACAGGTAACACTTCATCTTCTTTAATAATATATAGCGCTTTATCTCTTTCTTGTAAATAACTAGCTACCAATGGAGAATGTGTAGTTACTATTATTTGGGTATTTGGAAATTTATGCGCTAAAACATTTAATATATTTTTTTGCCATTTAGGATGCAAGTAGGTAGATATTTCGTCTATTACTAGTATTGCTGGAGCATCCATAAATTTGCTATTATAATCATTGGCTTCTGCTAACCTTTTAATAAAATGCCCAATCCAAGCAAAAATATTTTTGAATCCTTGACTGATTAGCCGAAACGGAATAACATTGTTCTCGTTTAACTTAATCCAAAGTATTTCATCTATATGATTTACTTTATGAAAATGAATACTATCTTCTACTATATCAGTAATTACTTCAAAAATAAAATCAATGATTTTTTGTTCTGTTTTTTCTTCCGAAATATTTGCTGTTTCAGCATGTAATTTAATTATCCATTCAGATAGTTCTTCAAATCTACTATCTACTTCATCATGGAGTAAGGGTAGAATATCTTGAATATGAGCTTTTTTCATCAAGCTACTATTGGTCGTTTTCTTCTTACCTTGCACTTGAGGAAAACCTAATACTAGATGATGAAAGAAGTTACCTGAATGAGTAGCTTTAGCAGTTCCTTCACTAATTTCTCCTACTCTTACATCTGTTTCATCATTTCTTTTCTCAAAATTGATTGTATTTACAGATAAATCGTTAAATTCATAAGTAAGTCTAATATGTCCTTTTATAGCATATAAAGGAATCCCCTCCTCTTCTCCACTTATTCTTAATAATTGCTGAATTTCTTTCCTTTCTATATCAATTTCAGAAGTTTCTTCAATACCCGCTAGACCAAGTAAAATGGCTCGTAGAATAGTTGATTTTCCTGTCCCATTTTCGCCCAACAAACAAATTATCCTAGCCGATAAATCTATTTCTAATGAACTAAATAAACCTATATTCTTAAGTGCTAACTTAAGTAGTTTAATTCTATAATTATTGTTTGTAACAACACTAGTTACCTTTAATGATAAAGAAGCTGATTCAGGTAATTTTTTTCTAAAGTCAGAAATATTGGATATTTTTTTCTCCAACTCTTTTTTAGTGATAAATCTTATACCATCTAAATCATTTTTCTTTAGATCCAATTCATTACTAATAAAGGTATCAATTATTTTTTTGTCCGTATTTATAAAATTTTCTACTACTTTAATGAAGGAAGATTCACCAGCACTTGATATATTTTTTTGCCAAAATTTCTTACTAGTTTCTCGTGATTTAATTTCTTGAAATCCTGTTATAATGGTAGCCAATTTTTGCAAAAAATCGGCTTTAACGGATGAATCCCTACCACTAAACACTAAATTCACTTCTCCTGAAGGTAAAAAAACTAAATAAATGTTAGGTGTTTTATTTTTCCAATCCGTTCCATTCCAAAAGGATATAGCTATATAATTGTCGTTTCCAAAAAACCAATAGCCCTTATCCAAACGTCCATTGTTATTATTTGAACGAAGCTTATAGGTAAATTCTTTATCTTGTTTCCTTTTCGATTCTAAAAATTGAAATAACTCTTCGTGAATCTGAGGAGTTTCCTTTTTAAAGTCGTCAAATGATAAGGGACTATCTAAAGGTTCATTAGTCTTTGAATTAAACCAATAGAAATTTATTGAATCAGTTAGAACATAATGTAGAACATTTTGCTTTTGAGCAAGAAGACTAGCTTGCTTTTTATAATCTAATAATTGAGCCTCCTCTATTTGTTGATCATTTAAATTTAAATAATTTACAATAATTTTCGCCTTACCATAAATAAAAACTCTAAAACAACGTACATAAGTAGAAGTTAGACCTACAATCTTATTGGTTTCAATATTCTCTTCAGGATAACCGAGAACATTCATAAAATATTGGATACTTTTAGCTCTTATTTCATTACTTTTTGTCCTATTCATTTAGTATTTATTTAAATATACTTATTTATACCTCACGTTTATCAACAAAATGAAGTAGAGAACATTAATCTAAAAATAAATAAGTTACGCTGTAAATTCTATCAAAAACACCTAAATATTCTTAGAAATACCGACATTAATGATACCATAGGTATTAAGTGAAATACGAGTTTCTTCTTTTCTACTACTTTTGTAAACGTACTTCTTTTATTCACTAAAGTTCCACCAACCATAGATTCATCATATACTCCGCGGTAATAATTAATAACATTTTGGTTAACTCCCTCAAAATGGTAATTGGTAATATGAACATCAACTTATCTTACTACACTATCTACTATATGCGTTTTCAACCACTCTTCCCCTTTCTTATCTAAAAAGAAATCCATCCAAATATAATACATAACTTCCTTGTTTTCCACGGAAACAGAGTGCGTTGATCCCAATGGTATATGAAGTATATCATATTGCGAAAAGACTGTTTTAGCATCATCTGCATAAACAATACAATTATTTTTTGATAGACCTAAAAATAGTTGTTCTAACATTGGATGTTCATGCGCACCCACTTTATCGGGACCTTTTGTTTGAACTGTTCCCATTGCTATTCTAGGAATGATTTTATTAGGAAGTATAGTACGACTTATTGTATTTGGACTCTTAATAGGTTCGCTATAGGATTGGCAATCTTTGAATTTTGCACAATATACTTGTTGCGTGTTTTTAGATGGAAATTCTTTTAAATCTATGTAGTCTTGTTCCGTTAATTTATTAGATATTTTCAGGTAATGTAAGGTGTCTTTTTTAGCTGTTTTAATCGTTATACTCTTAACTATATTGGGTAAGAAGATAGTTTCTGGAATAATATCATAACTGATATCCGATGCAATCACCTTTCCCTTACCTTTTAAAAATAAATATATTGCTGTACACCCTTCTTTAGCAGTATCTACTCTTGCATTTTCATCCGTAATAACTACATACTCAATATAAACACCTTTAATTTCATTTTCTAGAATTGATTCTGAATATTGCTTGGTAGTTTTAGGTATTTGTATTTTCAGGTTTACTTTTGGAATTTCTTGACTAGTTTCCATTAATAAGTTTTAATAAATTTAATATAATTACTCAGATGTCAGGAGCGTGGTGTTCGATTATAATTCGTACTCTTAACAACCTTACCTCTCTTATCTTTTACGACAGATATCCACTTCGAGTCTGATTGGATGTCATCATAAGCTATTTTGTTTTTGCTAGAAAAAAGAAAAATTTCGGTATTACTTTTTGAAGTGATTTCTACACCAATGCAGTTATCGCCTTTAATTCGTTTTATTGAAATCGCATTTGGTCCATCTCCTTTTAGTCCATCCTTGGGTTGAAGAATATTAAGAAAATAAAGGTCTTTGCTTTTTACCTTATTTTCGATTTTTAATGTTTTTAAACGGATACGTCGAAGGTCATTAGGGCGTTGTGGGGTCATCATTTCTTCTACTAGCGTTTCATCGACACTTGTATCACATTCCTCTGGAAAGACGGTAAAAATATTCAGTCCACCAGTACCATTTAGAATTTCAAAATGATCGTCGCTTCGTTTGCTAGCGTATTTTTCGGAGTGAATGCGCCAAGTATACGTGTGTTCCAATTTGCTTTCCAATTCATCCAATAAAATAAAATAACCACATTGGCTATTAATAATATGCCGAGCATTACGGGTTAATTCCATTTCTGGATAATACATTTTACTAGATTCCCCTATTGCGTAAATGTATCCATCCTTATTAGTAAAGGCTTCAATTTCTGCAATGGAACTCTCTGGAACATTCTTCCATACATTATGAATCCCTTTGCAATTCAGGTCAAATAAGACAGGGTCACTTAAATCGCCTTCTTCCCATATTTTTTCTCCAACACAGCCTGTACCATCAACCGTAATCAAATTATGGATTTCTGCCTTAGAGGTACGGTTATAGCCTTCATCTATCACTAAGGACGCTCCTTTGTGCAGAAGTATGAAATGATTAAAATCAACATGATAATGGGTTAAACTACGAGTTCGCCAGCCATTTTTTTTATTTAATTCCCAACTTAATTTCCATTGTTTATGCCCTCCTGGAGGGCTTGATTTAAAAGAAAGATGCGTGGCATCGGTGTCCCAGCTAGAACGCATCACCACCAAACCGAGGTCTGGAAAGTATTTGGTTAAAGGCAAATTTTCGGGTGATTGCGGTTCAATGTTAGGGTTGTACCAAATCAATTCTAAAAATGCTTCGGGTAAAATACCTGGAAAAACTTTACTCTGATATGCTTCTCTAAATAGAAATTTGGTACGTACTAATTCTCCTAGCCATTGTGCCTGTCCGTTATTATGCTCTGATGCAAATTTATAATACGCACAAATCGAATGAGAACTTCTTCTATCATGTGTATCCCCAAAGTTGATATTTTCTTCCCAATTGGGAGCAGATTGATACAATCGAAAATCGAACGTATTTTTAAGGAAATTCGTTTCAAAGTAATTGGCCCCACCATCTTTTCGAATCAAATCGGCAGCAGTCAAAAAGGAATTTATGGCATATCGCCAATAAACGGTTCCTTCATAATTAGACCCATCTTCTGGTAAATAGTCAAATACTTTTTCAAAATTATCTCGAATGACGGAAATCCATTTTTCTGCACCTTCATATTCTCCACGGATGGCATAAGCAGTGGTTAGTAAGCCTGAATAATTAATCCAATTATGATTTTGCCAATAATCGGTAGACCAGCAATTGCCTTTATTTTCTTCCCCGTAATTAAACATTTTATTGCCTTGCAAGATTAGCTTATCGAGAAATTTGGAACGCTCTTCTTCCGTAAGGTGGTCTTTCAACCAATCATAAGATAATCCTAGCCCCGATAGTAACCAAGACGCACTAAGGTCAACATCCACAAGAAATCCATATCCCCATACGTCATAGTCCACCGCTGTAAAAATCCAGCGTTTTGCTTCTATCAAATAATGTTCTTGTTTTGTTAATAGATAAGCTAGACTTAAATTGGCTGCCGCCATACCCATATAAGTAATACTGGTAGGAGGAGGTTCTATAGAAAGCGTCTCGCCATCATACAAACGGCATTGTTCGATAAGACGGGTGAAGTGTTCTTTTCGAGTAGTTTTGATTTCTAATTTTAGTAGATCTAGTTGATCGTTTATTAGTAGATAGCTCATTTTTAAAATAGTGTCTTTTGATTGGATACTTTATTTCCCTTTTACAACATTTTACTAAGGCAAAAAGTGAGAATAAATTGGTCGTTTTAAGCTAGTCATTTTTTACGCTAAGATGAAGGAGTGTAAGCTCCTGAACCGCAAAGCGGATG
>JALZWC010000627.1 GCA_023300255.1 Saprospiraceae bacterium
ACTTCTTAGAGGATGAGCTTGCAGAGCAAGTGAACCGCAAAGCGGACGGGCTTGCTGGGCAGGTTAAAATGGCTAATTTATTCTTACTCTTTGACTAACTACTAAAGAATGAAAGCAGGCTGGTCAGTAGGTAAGCATAACTAATTATTTGTTACAACTTGGGTAAATGAAAGACTCCTTTTACTATTCCTAAATAATTTGAAATAATTGAATCACTGTCAGTATAAAGAATAACCCTCCAATTATTTTATTTGCATAGCTAGTAATTTTTTCACTTTTATTTACAAGGAGAATGCTTCCTTCAATATAGGCTATAAAAACTAATAAGGCTCCTAATGTTCCCCCTATAGAAAACCAGAAAATATAAAATTTATTTTCAAAATTTATTCCATTTGATTCTAACCATAAACCTATTACTAACCAAAAAGGGACAATGAGCATATTCATCAAACCAATGCCTATGCCTTGCAAAAAATATTTTTCTTTGGTATCCTTTATTGATTTAATGATAACAGTAGGTGCTTTGAACCAATAATAGATGCTCAAAATAAAAAAGAAAAAGATGGTTCCGATTTGTATATATCGTTTCCAAGAACTTTCTACAGATAATATATCTAATCCTAATAGTGCAATAATGGTATAAAAAAATTCGATAAGAGTAGCCCCTAAAGCTATTTTCCAACCTGCTGATTTTCCTTTTTCTATGGTTTTTTGGGCAATAGTTAAAGTTATCAATCCGATAGGAAGTGTACCTAAGACACTAAGTACAAATGCTATTAAGATGTATTTAAAGAATATCATTTAGTAACAAGTCTAATGGAAAGTTAATTTTTTAAATCCTGTTCAAACCTTATCGTCGGATGGCTACCGCCCTATTGATACCCCATAAGTTTTTTGTGCTAAAAAAGAGCATAGCTCTGACCCCGTCTATAGAGAAATATTGTCGAAAAAACCTAAAGGAGCATCGCTTCGACCCCGTAAAATAGACGGTGACGAAGCTACGCTCCTTTAGGACTCCATAAAATGGTATTCCTATAGACGGGGTCGAGGCTAACGCCCCTATACTTCCTAACATTCTATGCTCAAAAAGATGTGGGGTATCAATAGGGCTACCGCTGTCCGATGATAAGGTTTTCATCGCCATCGGACGGCGGTAGCCATCCGACGGCAAACTTGTAAGACTACTGCTTTATTAGCTGAAGATCTATTTAGACCGTCAGCTAATAAAGCAGTAGTAATCCGTTGTTAATCACAATCCGTTGTTAATTATCTTTTAGCAACTGAATTGTGATTAACAACAGATTATTACCAGTTAACTTTAGTTGATACTTTTTAATTTTACTTTCCTTCTAACATCCGAATAATCTCTTCGGGTAATTTTTTCAAATCTAACAACATTAGTCCGTCTAAAGCATCAGAAAAATTAGGATCTAAATTAAAACTAATAAAGCGAGCATTAAGCTTGGTATATTGTTTCAATAAGACAGGGACTTTAATATGAGTTGGTTCAATTGTAAGCATAAACTTTTCTAAATCCTTTAGCTCATGACCAATTTGTTGAAGACGGGATGTATGATTTAATTGAGGGACAAAGGGTGTTCTTGGTTGAAAATATGGCGCTACATCTTTATTGAAATAATGATGCTTTACAAAATCAACAATCATACTCTTACAAGTATGCGAGTAATATTTACTAATACTTACAGGTCCAATGAGATATCGATATTGAGGATGTTTAAGTAAAAAAAACAAAATACCTTGCCAGAGTAAAAAAAGAGGTAAGTAACTTTTTTGATATTCTTTGATTACATACGACCGGCCCAATTCTAGTGATTTTTTCAATATAGAATAAGCAGGTGGTTGAATACGAAATAAGCTATTTATGTAAAACCCTTCAATTCCTTGTTCCTCAAAAATAGTATCTCCAATACCTACTCGATACCCTCCAATAATTTGCTGCTTTTCTTGATTCCAAATAAATAAATTATGATAGTATTCGTCAAATTTATCTACATCCACCGCATTCCCAGTTCCTTCTCCCACTTCTCGAAAAGTTATTTCTCGTAACCTGCCTATCTCTTTTAAAATATTGGGTATTTTGGAAGATTCTACTATGTACACTTGAAATTTCCCTCGTTCAACATATCTATTTTCAAGGGGTAGTGCAGCCACTTCTTGACTGAGTAGGACTTTGGACAAAGGTGGAATAATTGTTTGCATATCTACTAAGCGAAATGTTAACAAAAAAATCTATAATTCGCAGGAATGACGAAATAATAACTGTATCAACTTGGCTTGCCCTTTTCTAGTCTTAGAAAGCCAAAAAAAGAGTCCGTAGCCCTGCTATGCACTAGTTTTTTGGCTTCCTAAAACAGAAAAATGATTAACCCAACTTGTACATTTATTATCTCCTCATTCCATATACGGATTCCTTATTTAGAAACAACCCTAATAGGAAAGCAATTTTGAGATGTTAAGTGAGCTACTTCGTTGGACAAAATTAAGAACACAAATAGGCTTTTTAACCACATAGATACATAGGTCACATAGGTGTTATTATCTATGTGACCTATGTATCTATGTGGTTAAAAAAAAATATATTGTGTCCTTTATTTTTGTAATCATTCCTTAATCAGCGCAAAGAGGCATATCTCCAAATAACCACTTAGGGCCTAAAGGACAAATAGTACTTGGGGAAGTATGTATGATTTTCCAATCTGCCATTTGTGAAATATTGCCCTGTAGTTGGATGTGGTCAGCAGTATAGCTTAACAAATCTTTATTGATACTTTCTCCATTTTCTCCTAATAATAAATAATACTCCTTATTACCCTTACTATTATTGCTTCTAAAAATAGCAGGGACACCACCAGATAGACAGCGAACTGCACAAGATTTATGGATTTTGCCAGAGCCTGGTTTCATTACTCCAAAAAAACATTTAGAATCAATAATTTCGCCTCTTAATTTTTTTGTTCCTAAAGGACGCATGGATATAGATGCAATAGGAGAAGAGGTCCCTAAACCTACAAAAGCATTTGCACCTTCTGTTAATTCCAATGTAGTCTTTCCTTCAAAAAATGCGAGTGTGCCTTTTAATTGAACGACTTTATTAATTAAGGTGGTATTTGCTTTTTCCTCCATATCTTGAATCGTTTGAGTAGCTCCGAATTTCATAGCATCTAACAGCAGTAGATGTTGAATCGTATCGCCTTGTTTTACTCGCAACATGGGAACTGGTTTATTTACAAGTACACCTTCCATTGTTGTTAACTGACCAAATTCATAATTGGCGAGTGCATTTTCGGCAGTTTGTTTACCCGTATTAAATAAAAAGGCGGCCAAGACGAGGAAAGGTATTAGTAGTAAAATAAATTGCTTGACTACTTTAGAAGATTCTTTTGGTGTATTCGCTGACCAACCAATGAAAAAAGGATCTTTATCTTTATGTTTACTCATATTTTATTTACGATTGATTAAAGAGCTAGGAAATAAATTCATTGCTTGGTAATTATGCAAAACTAGCAGTAGGCCGTTCTGTTCCCTCAGGATAAGGCGTAGGATTCACCAGCACTTCATTACCAACCACCCTTACATCATAAGTCGCTAATTTTTCTGTGAATGGAGGAGGAGATTGGCCATTATGCGGAAAATATTGATACCCATGCCAAGGACAAGTAATACAACCATCTACAATCTTACCTTCCCCAAGAGGACCACCTTGATGCTTGCAAACATTATGGACAGCTGATAGTTGTCCTTTATATTTATAAATAGCAATAGGCTCTCCTTCAATCTGCACTATTTTAGCACGGTCTTCTTGAATATCTTGTAACTGACAAACTTTATAAAACCCGTCAGATGCCAATTGTTGACGCTCCAATTGCTGTATATTTGTTTTGCGTCTAGCTACTATATGTACTATTGCAAGAAGGGCGACTCCTACTATCACAAAGATACTACTAAGCCCTCCATTGGCTACACCTACTCCAAGTAGTACATGTCCAACAATTAAAATATAAGCTAGGTAAACAAACCGATGTAAAGTTTTCCATACTTTAGCAGATAAGGTCTTTAACCAAAAATCATGGCTAGAAGCTGCCATCGCAAATAAAATAAGTAGTCCAAAAAATCCTAATACTTGAAAGGGAAAATTTCTAAAACTATCATAGTTTGGATTAGCGGTAAATAAAGAACTAATAGGATCCGTATCTCCCATGGCATGAAACATTAGTAGATTAAATATACCATGGATCAATGCTACTAGAAACATAGTAACGCCTAAATGCCGCCGATTATATAATAGAGGAAGGAACTTGTTATTTATACGGGATAATGGACCGATAGCTAGTATGATGTGTAGCATTAAAAATGCTAGCGTACCTGTAGCTCGAATTATTAAAGTCTCAATGGAAACTAGAGGATTGAAAAATAATTGTAAACCAATAAAAGCAACTAGGTATAAAATCATTAATGCTAAAAAAGTAAAATCATACTTCTTTTTTCTGTCACTCCACTGAATCGTGGTGTAGCTGGTACTCATAATATATAAAGTGTTTAATTCAAAGTTAAAAATCTTGGATACCTCAAAAGTATCCCATACTTGAATATCAAGAAAAATTCAAATGTAAGTATCAAACTCAAGATTAATTTACAAAAGGTTGATCACCAAATTCGTAAAATGGACAGCTGAATTTTGATACAATTTATTGAATTATCTCGACATCAATGTTCGGTTTGTTCTGCATTGCCTTTGGATGTTATATATTTAGTTAGAAGTAAAGGCCAAAGGAAAATAAAACCTGGCAACCAAAATACTTTTGTAAGTACGCTAGAGCTATTACCAATACTATCCATTCTCTTGAATCCTATCAAAAGAAAGAATATACTAAATATCAAACCTATTACTAAATAGATATAAAAGAGACTACTAAGTATCATTGTAAAATAATTATTTAATTATTAAGTCATATATAAAGGAATGTCTATAAGTTGATTTAGATCATAAATACAAACACGGGCAAATCACCAAAGATCAGGACAATTTTTTTTATTGAATTGAGTGTAAAACAATCCTGGGGCAGCCAATTAATTCATCCGATCACTTCCAGTGGTCGGATGAGACGTCCAGCTTGATCCGACCACTGGAAGTGATCG
>JALZWC010000628.1 GCA_023300255.1 Saprospiraceae bacterium
CGCCATAACTGGTAGGTTATTTAATTCCTGGTCCCTTATAGCTAGAATATTACTTTTTCTATATAATACTTTAAGAGTACTTTAACTAGTATGTACCAATTAAATGTACGAATTTATTTATAAATAAATGAAGTATTTGTAGAAAAGGGCTTGTGCTTGATAAATTTTCATTTACTTTAATACCTGAAAAGAGGAGGTTCGCAGTATAAAACAGGCATTTTAAAATTATATATCTATAAAAAATTTCTTTAGTCGCCTAAGTTAGTACTAAGTAATAAATATGGTACAATAATCATGCAAATTAACAGTCTTTAGCCAGTGGATGACAATAGTTTACACGTTTGGAGAGCTTCTATCTAATAAATCATTAATATCCATCACTTGGATGGCAATCATAGAAATGAGACAATAGGCCAAAAAATAGTAAAACCCTTCATGTAATAATGCATGAATGTTGTCTTCAGAACTGGTCGCCATAAAAGCTAATAACACACCTACTACAAAGACGTCTGCCATGGACCATTTTCCAATAAGTGCCACAAATTTATACATCGCAGCCCGATGTTTGTTATTTTTAAATACTAAGACGACCATCAACAAAATAGCTTTGATAATTGGAACAACTACACTAAATACTAAAATTAAACCTGCTACCAAGCTATTATTGTTTTCATGCAAGGTCTTGATCGTGTTCAAGATACTTTGAGTCGTTTCATGGAGCATCATTGTACCAATAATAGGTAAGTCTGCTGCTACCTTAATGGTCAGCATTGGATAAAATAAGCCTGGAAACAGGCACGCTAAAGATAGGAGGATTAAGAGGAGAGCTATAATATTTCTAGTATTCATCTTGATCTTGAGAGTATGGAGGAGTTACAAGGTTGTTAGAACACAGAGGCACGGAGCACACAGAGTAAAAACTTATGTAACTCTGTGCGCCCTGCGACTTTGTGTTCCTATTTTCAATTCAAGCTATGACTATGGGAAGATACCCATCGTCATATAATCACTGCCCATTTTTTGAATAGCACTGACAAATGCAGCTGTTCGTAAATCCTTTACGCTACGTTTACTAGTCTTTACTTTATTGATTTGATGGAATGCATTGATCATCGTTTCTTCTAAACCAGAACGAACTAAATCTATTTCATCTCCTCCTTTTGTCAAGAAGTCTTTTTCTGATCGACCAATAGTTTTACCTGTCGTGTCTTCTACTAACTTCACTAATCCAGAATAGGTCCGTTCATTAAAACGTTTATCCATTCTTCCAAAACGAACATGAGAAAGGTTCTTTAACCATTCAAAATAAGAAACCGTTACCCCACCTGCATTTAAATAAAAATCAGGAATGACAATGATTCCTTTTTTTAATAAAATAGCTTCTGCATCTGCTGTTACTGGACCATTGGCTGCCTCTGCAACAACTTTTGCTTTTACCTTCGGTGCATTCTCTACCGTAATTTGATTTTCTAAAGCGGCAGGAATCAAGATATCACATTCAAATTCCATGGCCTTTTTCCTAGATCTTTGTTTGTATTCTTTCTTTGCTCCAGGAAAACCTAAGATTGATCCTGTTTCTTTGCGGAATTTCAATATTTTATGAATATCCATGCCTTTGGGATTATATATAGCTCCTTCTACCTCTGCAATACCTACGATTAAGGCGCCGCCTTCATCTTGGCATATTTTTGCAGCATAAGATCCAACATTTCCTAAGCCTTGAACAACAATAGTTTTCCCTTCAATACCGGGTTCCAAGCCGATCGCTTTCATATCTTTGGCTTGCTCTAAAACCGTTCGGATACCATAGAAAACACCTCTACCAGTGGCTTCTGTACGGCCTTGAATACCATTTAAGTTAACTGGCTTTCCAGTAACACAGCCAGCAGCATTAATATCGTCTCCTTTGAATGTGCGATAGGTATCATAAATCCAAGCCATTTCTTGTGGACCTGTTCCATAATCCGGCGCAGGAACATCAATTGCTGGACCTATAAAATTTCTTTTGATTAACTCATGCGTATATCGACGAGTTATCTTCTCCCGATCCATTTCTGTCAATTCCCAAGGATTGATCTTCACTCCTCCTTTTGCCCCTCCAAATGGTACATCAACTACTGCGCATTTAAAACTCATCAACGTAGCCAATGCCATTACTTCTTGTTGGTTGACATGATTACTAAATCGAATTCCTCCTTTAGTAGGCGTTCGATGTTGACTGTGTTGTACTCTGTATGCTTCAATAATCTTATAATCCTTGCCGATACGGACAGGAAAATTAATTTTATATATAGCGTTACACTGCTTAATTTGTTCTAATAAGCCTGCATGTAGGCCAGTATGCGGGGCCGCATTATCAAAATATTTTATTACACTCGCATAAAAAGGATCTACTTGATCTGCCATTGATTTAGATGATTACAGAGTATTTTTCTTGCTACTCCTTTCGGTTAATAATTTGATTTTCTATTCTTGATAATTTCCTTTCTAAATGAATAAGGAATAAGATAATTCCTATAAAGATTAGAACGATTACCGCTACTACTGCATAAATTTTTCCGATACTTCGCATGAAGTCTGGATTATTTGTCTGCGCATTAGCTGTTTCAAGAACAGTGGTTAGGAGTAAGCAAAGTAAAGAGAATATTTTAAACTTGGACATTTTTTTTTTTGAAATTGTTTTATCGTTACTAAATTGTGAAGACAGAGACATTTTTAATAATCATCTTCTAAGAGTCGATACTGTAGGAGATCCGTTCTATATAATAAATTAGCCATCCATAAACCTATTAAAGTCCAACCAATTATAGAAGGATAAAAAATCATTCTTAAAGTGTTGTCTAAGTCTTCTCCACCTAATCCGGGATTACCTCCATTACCAGGATGCAAACTATCCGTTAAGCGGGGAATAACAAATAATAAAGGAAACATGGCGGCAAAGGCGAAGATATTGTAAACTGCCCCAATTCTAGCTTTCTTCGTCTCATCTTGAAAGGAACCTCTTAATACAAAATAGGCTAAATAAATCAGCATCGCTACTGCGGCCATATTTAACTTTACATCTGTGGTCCAGTAAGTACCCCAAGTATGTTTAGCCCAAATTGCACCCGTAGCACAGCCTAATAAACCAAACACTACCCCTACTCCAGTCAAAGACTTAGAACGTAGATCATCTTCCACTCTAAATTTCCATAAATACCTAAAGCTATAGACAACAGAGCCAATTAATAACAAAAACATACCAAACCAAAGCGATACATGAAAATAGGTATTCCGAATAGTTTCCGCTAAGATATTACGATAAGGAAATGCCATCCCCTTATATTCATTCAAGCTGTTAATCGGGCTATTCTTCCATAGCGCCTCCCCCATTGCCTTCTGTATATTTTTCTGCGTAATGAACACTGCACTAGGTAACACAGATGCTCCATCTACTTCATTGTCTATTATCAAAGCCAAAGGAACTACTTTTTTATCGGAGGGCAAGTTTTTAGGAATCGTAAAAGTAGCTTCTAAATTGGTTGGAGATTGAACTGTAATTTTATCCGCTATTAAGGATCGTTCTTGATCCATTTTTAACCACGCTCGTATCTCTTTCGCTTTTTCATAATGGGTATTATACCCTCGTACCATAACGGTTAGTTCTGTACCTGTTTGTCCATTCGACGGACTCACTTCTGGAATACCTGGCTTTAGCGGTACGATCATTCCAATTATTAAGGTGTAAAGAACTAATAGAACACCTAATATTTTCCACCAATGTTTCATTGTATTTATATTTTTAGAAATCAGAAGTCCATTGTTCAGAAGTCAGAAGTCAGATCGTTCTGGTTAGCTTACGCTAACGGAACTGTCAGAGGTCAGACTTATAATGTTGACCACTAGGTGTCTGACAGCGTAGCGATCTGACATCTACAACTCTAGTCTTTCCATAAGAATGGAAATAAAATAATCACTAAGCCAAATAAGATCAAATCAATAGCACCGAGGACCATAAAATCCTGATTCAAAGAAGTATCCTGCTCCAACGCTAAGGCGGAACGGGATATTTTCATAAGGGTCCCTAATATAGGAATGACTAGCGGAAAACTTAATATGGCCATCAAGGTAGCACTGTTATCCGCTTTAGAAGCAATTGCACTAATAAATGTAAAAGTAATAGAAAATCCTATGCTACCAAGAAATAATGCGGCCCAGAAAATAGTCGCATCTTTTACTGGATTCTCCGCTACGATAGTCATTGCACCATACGTCAATATAGTTAGCAAAAAGAGTAAGACAATATTGTAAATAATTTTAGAACAAATAATTGCTAAAGGATTAGCTAAGGTATAGTAATAAAGTTGGCGGTTACTATTTTCTTGTACAAAACTTTTTGCAACTGCATTGACCGAAGCGAACAATACAATGATCCAAAATAAAATATTCCATACAGGTGGGGCAATGACTAAAGTGGCCATGAATACAATAAATACCGTAGACACTACATATAAAAGTATACCTCCTATAGCATACTTTTGTCGCCATTCTAATAACAATTCTTTCTGTAAAAGAAATAAAATTTCTTGGACTATTTGCATACTACAAAGATATAGAATCAATTAAGAAGTCAGATCATTTCATTGTCAGCCGTCAGACTCCTGACGTTGACAACGTATTGCTTCTGACAGCCGTAGGTGGCCTCTGACCATAAAATAAAAAATCAGATCACTATTCCCCTTTTCAGTACGATCAAAAGCATTTGTGGTCAACGTCAAACGTCTGACTTCCGACAGCGTAGCGATCTGACATCTGACAGCAAAGCGGTCTATTTTACAAATATCGTTCTACAAATAAATTCAAATGATGCTGTTGGTGTCCAACAATAATGAAGGCAGCAGCTAAAGGCGATAAGGGATTTTCACTAGCGGTTCCTATTTGTTCAAAAGCCTCTAAGGGCAAGTTTTTAAATAGTTGGATAGATGCATTTCGAACTGCTACAAATTCTTCGATAACGGATGCGGCACTTCGGTTCTTAGCATCTGAGGAGGGCACATAATCATCTTGTTCATAACCGGGTAAGGGCGTACCATCTTTACGGGCAATCCTTAAGGCGCGATAGGCAAATACTCTTTCTGTATCTAATAAATGAAGAATAGTCTCTTTAATAGTCCATTTTCCCCATCTATAAGAATAATCCCATTTATCTGCTGGCAGTTCCTTTAGGAACGTTAATAAGATACCCTTAGAATCTTCTAAAGCAGGAAGAATATCTGCTCCTTCTACTAAGCTGATATATTTTTGGTAGTAGCTACCATGCTCTACTTCTGTTGGTCGACGCTGTATAGTGCCCATAGTTAATTAATTTTTATTAATCTTGTAAATTAGTACTTTTTGAGAGATCAAAAAATGAACCGCAAAGCGGACGGGCTGGCAGGACGAGTATAATGGCTCCCGTTATTTTGACTCTTTTACTAAATGTGTAATTTATAATTTCGAGATGCCTAAGTGAAGGAAATCTATCTCTATTCTCCACGCTCTATTCTCTGCGCTCTTTCTTGTTCGTCTTTTTGCTTATTTCGCAACCAGAAAGCAATCAAATCTAATTGCTCATGCATGTCTGTCATCTTTGCTTGCATCTGTTCTATATCTCCTGCCATCAAATTAAAAGCTCCGACTTCCCCAATTGCTTTCTCTTCCAATTTTTGTTCCCGTTGAACCTCTTCCATACTGTTCATAATAACTCCGATGAATAAATTTAGGACGATCATTGTTCCAAACATGACAAAAGAAATGAAATATATTATAGCTGCGGTAGGTTGTGCCTCAGGGGTCTCGCAATTATCTAAGCCATAGACTGCGTGATCACAGCCATGCATATTCGCATAGAGGATATCTGTCCATCCTTCCATTGTTGTAATTTGAAATAAGGTCAATATGGAAGTGCCCAAATCACTAAATCGTATAGGGTCATTTATTTTGAATAAGAAAACCCCCATTACTCCATAAATATAGAATAAAAGAAATAACAATATACCAACATACATCATAGAAGGAATACTCTTCAGCATAGCATCTACTAACACCCTTAGTTTCGGTAAAGCACTCACTAATCTAAAAACACGCAATACCCTTGCTAGTCTAAATACAGCTACTACTCCTGCATTAATATTGGGCATATATAAAGCTATCCAACAAATGACGACAATCGTAAAATCAAATACATTCCAGGAATCTTTAAAATAATCCCCTCTATAGGCGATTAGTTTTAGAATCGCTTCTATCGTAAATATCCCTAAAATTAAAAAATCTAGATTATGTAATAAACCTTGCCAATTAGCTACTCTTTCCTCATAGGTCTGAATACCTACTATGATACCAGCAATTAATATGGTCCAAATAATAAAATTATTAAACCAACTACTGTCGACTAACTCTTTAATTGCACTTCTGTTCATATTCAATAAATTGCACTGTTATTTAAGTAGCTTACTGCGTTTTCATTATTAAATTTTCGACACTTCGTAACATTTTAATCGCACAAAAGAAATAAAATAATCATAAATATTAATATATTTTTTGCTTTTTATTTGAGATTATTCTAAAACTTTATTGCAGGCAGTATTTAATTATATTACAATTTTTTTGACATGTTTATCCAAACCACAAAAGTAGTTGACACTTTT
>JALZWC010000629.1 GCA_023300255.1 Saprospiraceae bacterium
TAAGAAGTCCTGAAAAAAGAACCGTAGCCCAGCTATGCTTAGTTTTTTAGCCGCCCATCCGCTTTGCGGTTCAGGAGCTTACACTCCTTCATCTTAGAGCAAAAAATGACTAGCTTAAAACGACTAATTTATTCTCACTTTTTGCCTAAATAGAATTTCACTCATAAAAGTAATAACAATCGTATGCAAGACAACATTTTGACAGAGGAACATAAGATGTTCAAAGAAGCGGTAGAGAATTTTTTAAAGAAAGAAGCAGTACCCCACTTAGAAAAATGGGAAAAAGACGGTATTGTTGATAGAGAGATCTGGAAAAAAGCAGGGGCAATGGGAATGCTTTGTATGGATATGCCAGAGGAATATGGAGGGATGGGAATCAAAGATTTTCGATACAATGCCATTGTAACAGAAGCCATGATTAAGTTAGGTGTTGGCGGTCCTGGGTTCGTTTTACAGAATGATGTAATGGCACCTTATTTTGAAACTTATTTCACTAAAGCACAAAAAGATAAATGGCTTGCAGGGATTGTTTCAGGAGAAATCATTACAGCTATTGCCATGACAGAACCAGATGCCGGTAGTGATTTGATAGGTACTAGAACCTCTGCTGTCAAAAATGGAGATCATTATATATTGAATGGGGCTAAGACTTATATTACCAATGGTATCTTAAGTGATTTAGTAGTCGTAGTTGCTAAAACCGATGTAGAAGCGGGTCATAAGGGAATGACCTTGTTTTTAGTAGAAAGAGGAATGGAAGGATTTGAAAGAGGGAAGAACTTAGCAAAAATTGGCATGAAGGCGCAGGATACTGCGGAGTTATTTTTTAGAGATGTCAAAGTCCCTGTTGAAAATGTATTAGGTGAGGAAGGTCGAGGTTTTTATTATCTAATGCATAATTTGCCTCAGGAACGGCTATCTATTGCTGTAGGTGCGGTCGCTGGTGCAGAGCAAGCATTAGAAGATACTTTGGCTTATGTAAAAGAGCGAAAAGCTTTTGGGAAACCAATTGGGAAGTTCCAAAACTCTCGTTTTAAATTAGCAGAAATTCAGACAGAAATTACCATTGCAAGAACTTTTGTAGATGCTTGTATTTTAGAATTAAACGAAGGTAAACTATCTAACGAAAAAGCTGCTATGGCTAAATATTGGTGTACAGAAATGCATGGGCGAGCAGTCGACGAATGTTTACAGCTACATGGAGGCGCAGGCTACATGTGGGAATATCCTATTGCTAAGGCTTATGCTAGTGCTAGAATTAGTAGAATATTTGGCGGAACTAATGAAATTATGCGGGAGATTATTGGGAAGTCTATGGGGCTGTAAGGTTTATTCTAAATTTTACTATATGTTGAATTTTGGACATAGAGTTCACAAAGAAGACACAGAGTGCACAGAGCTTTTTATACCTCTGTGTGCTCTATGTCTTCTCTGTGTGCTTTATGTCCTTATAAAATAATAGTTAGTGCCAAAATACACCGTCCATAATGTTCCTTTTTATTTACAACCCTTCTTTCAGTTGTTTGGTTGGGGCATTGCATTTGTCTATTGTATGCATAATTTTATTTTCAGAAATTTATGTCGAATAGAATATATTGGGACGGAGCATATAGATAGTGTTCCGAATCACATCTTTTCCTTATGGCACGAAAATTTACCACTCTATTTCATTGCACATCCTAGATTCAAAAAACCTAATATTTGGTTGACCTTCCCTTTATGGTATATGTATCCAATCCATATCATGAAGAAATTAATTGGTGTTAAAGAATTAGCTTATGGTGCCTCTGGACATGATGGACAAAAAGCCTTGGCAATGGTGGTTCAACGATTGACGGAAGGTTGGTCTACTTTCCTTGCACCTGATGGACCAAGTGGACCGATAAGAGAACTAAAGAATGGGGTTTTGTTGATGAGTTTAAAAACAGGAACTCCTATTATTCCGATGAGCTTTGAAGTTGCTGGAAATTGGCGAATGAACACTTGGGATAAAAAACGCTATCCCCCTTTATTTTCTACTTTCAAAGTAATTTACGGTCAACCAATTATTGTTACTTCAGAAAATTTTGAGGCAATGAAAATATTGGTGTCCTCAGAAATGAATGATAAAGTAGGCAGCGGAAAAGGCACTTCTCTCCTTCCTAATATATAAGGTATTATTCATTAGATTTGTTCGTCAAAAAAAATAGAAGCTCTAGCTTTTGACAACCTTAGCTCTTTAATTTTTTTACTCATAGAGATTACCTTTTTATTCCCTTCCCAATCTGTTTTAAAAGCAGTAGAAGTATGGTTTAAAATATGCTCCTCAATAGTAGGTAGAAGCGTTTCAAACTTATGCTCCGCAGCAGCTAATAGTAGATGGGTTTCTTGATCTGATGGCGGCAGTTTCAGTAAGTTTTTCAAAGTATAGATATTCAATAATAATTGGTCTCGTAAATTGTCGTCCCAATTATTGTCAACGGCCTGTCTCAATAACATCGCTTGATAGGAAGCACTTACACAAATATCCTCTAAGGTTCTAAATGGTTTGGTATAATCATTATATCCATCTCCTTTCAAAACTTGATCCGCTTCTATTTTAGTTTCTGTTAGTGCTAACCTCCCATGTTTCACATTCTTCATAAAAGGCAATTCAAAGTTGGTCACTTCTACTCCACTTACTTGTCGAGGCATATACACCATTTTAAGTACTGGCCGATCATTAATCATCTCCTCTGTTTTGCATAAAACTAATAAGTGTTCTGCTTCTGTACCAGCTGTCACATAGGTTTTTAAACCTGTTACTATATTATCTTTTAGTAT
>JALZWC010000630.1 GCA_023300255.1 Saprospiraceae bacterium
TGTAACCCATGACGCAGTCATGGGAAACACATCAAACAAGAACAGTCCCAACGGGACGACACCTTGTAGCCCATGACGCAGTCGTGAAAAAGAACACATCAAACAAGAACAGTCCCAACGGGACGACACCTTGTAGCCCATGACGCAGTCATGGGTACGAAAATGGCGAAGCCATTTGAATAAATAAAACCATAAATTTGTCAATCACCTTCTAAAACGAATATCAAACTATCAAAAATTTCTCCTATTTCCTTGCCAGACGACTAGCGGTCACTAACAAACAATCTTTCTCTAGATTAATTATTAGGATAGCCATAGCAGCTATTGCCTTATGCCTAGCAGTCATGATCATTGCCACGGCGATGATTAGTGGATTTAAAAAAGAAATTAGCGAAAAGATATTTGGATTTTGGGGGCATATATCGATCACTGATATTAATACCAACCAAGCCTACGAAACAGAACCCATCAATAAAGATCAAATCTTCTACCCTAATTTAAAAGAAGTCGGTCAAATAGAATACATGGCCAACCCAGACCTATTAGGATTTGAAGTTGGTGGGGTACCCGTAGAAAAATTATCAAAAGGAGGTATTCGACACATTCAAGTCTATGCACTAAAACCAGGCATTATACAGACTAATGAAGCAATCGAAGGAATTATATTAAAAGGGGTAGACAAAGACTTTGATTGGGAGTTTATGCAAAAATTCCTCAAGCAAGGAGAACTACTCTTTACAGGAGATACACTTTCTAAGAATAGGCCGATTATTATTTCTCAACAGACAGCAAATCGGCTAAAAGTAAAGGTAGGAGATAAATTTATTATAGTCTTTATTCAAGATAATAATCAAATTAAGAGACGTTTTCAAGTAAAGGGCGTCTACAAAACAGGATTAGAAGAATATGATAAAAGAATAGCTATTGTAGATATTGAAGTCATCCAGCAATTATTAGGATGGGAAGAAGATCAAGTTGGTGGATTTGAAATATTCTTAGACGACATAACAGACCTTCCTATATTTAGAGAATACATCTATTATGAGGTGTTACCCAATCGGCTAGTAGGCGAAAGCATTCGTCGAAAGTTTCCAGCTATTTTTGACTGGCTAGAATTTCAAAACATCAATGAACGGATCATCATTGTTCTAATGATTTTAGTATCCATTATTAATATGATCACCGCTTTATTAATTTTAATTATTGAGCGGACAAATATGATCGGTATTCTCAAAGCAGTAGGAGGTAGTGATTGGACTATTAGAAAAATATTTTTGTACCAAGCAGCTTATATCATTGGATTAGGTTTACTTTGGGGAAATATTATAGGATTAGGTATTTGTTGGTTAGAAGATCGCTTTCATTTTGTGACCCTAACCGAAGAAAATTATTACTTATCCTATGCACCTATAGATTTTAACTTTTGGACTATTTTCTTATTAAACGCTGGTACGATTCTAATCACTTTAATTTTTCTAATAATTCCTACCTATCTGGTAACTAAAATTAGTCCTATTAAAGCCATTCGTTTTAATTAATTAGGAGCAAATTTTCAGAGAGATACAGAACAAATCTAATTCTATGTCTCAGTAGTTAAATCTCTAAAATTCAAGAATGCACAAGTCAGGTTTTATAAATATTGTAGGAAGACCCAACGTTGGGAAATCTACACTAATGAATGCTTTGGTAGGAGAAAGAATGTCTATCATCACGAGCAAACCTCAAACGACGAGACATCGTATAAAAGGAATTCTTAGTGGCGATGATTTCCAATTAGTCTTTTCAGATACGCCAGGATTCATAGGAGAAACGCATTATAAAATGCAAGACTCTATGAATAAGTTTGTCTCTTCTACTTTTGAAGATGCAGATACCATGCTTTTTGTCCTTGACAAATATGACAATTACGAGCAAGATGATCCCTTAGTTAAAAGACTTAAGAATCTGACAGTTCCTAAATTTTTAGTCATTAATAAAATCGACTTATCTACGCAGGAAGAAACACAAGAATTGATAGATAAATGGATGACATGGGTGGATTTCACAGGAGCCTACCCTATTTCTGCACTTAATAAATTAGGGACAGAAGGCTTATTAAACGAAATATTAAAAAACACCAAAGAAGGCCCAGCTTATTACCCGAAAGATCAACTAACCGATCGCTCGGAACGTTTCTTTATCAGTGAAATAATTCGAGAGAATTTATTAGAACAATACAAACAAGAAATTCCATACGCTTGCCAAATAGTCATCGATTCTTTTAAAGAAGGTAAAACGGTAGGCGAAGAAAAAATTACTCGAATTGAGGCACATATATATGTCATGCGAAAGTCCCAAAAACCAATTGTCATAGGCAAGGGCGGACAAGCCATCAAGAAATTAGGTATCTCCGCAAGATATGATATTGAAAAATTCCTAAAATCCAAAGTACATCTAGAGTTAGTCGTTAAAATCAAAGAAAACTGGAGAGACGACGACCGAACCCTAAAACATTTCGGCTATTAATAGAAGTAATAGGTAATAGGTAATAGGTAAAAAGTAAGAAGCATCAAGCACGAACAGTCCCAACGGGACGACACCCTGTAGCCCATGACGCAGTCATGGGAATGGAAATCCGGAAATCGAAATCGGAAATGGAAATCCGGAAATCCGGAAATCTGGAAATCCGGAAATCGAAACGAAAACAGGAAAACACAAAAAACATGTTACAAGTAGGAATAACAGGCGGAATAGGAAGCGGAAAAACCACCGTATGCAAAATATTCGAAATATTAAACATCCCCATTTATTATGCAGACGACCGAGCAAAAGCATTAATGGTCAGCAATGAATTATTAATAGAAGAGATCAAAGAAGCATTTGGTCAAGAGGCCTACACCGAAGAAGGACAACTCAATCGTCCCTATATCGCCAACATCGTTTTTAATAACCAAACTAAGCTAGATCAATTGAATAGCATCGTCCATCCTGCCATGTATAAAGATGGGCAGCGATGGCACAAAAGTCAAAAAGACGGTCCTTACACGCTAAAAGAAGCGGCTATATTATTTGAAAGCAAAGGACATGAATTAATGGATAAATC
>JALZWC010000631.1 GCA_023300255.1 Saprospiraceae bacterium
TCTGTTGAACTGGATGGTGTTCCATCTACATTTAGATACGTACCGCTAGAAACATGAGTACCGAATGGATTTCTAGTCACCGTCATACATTCCTTGGTAATTAAATTGTTCCACTCCCAAGCTTGACAGCCTAAGAAACCAGCTCCACCAATAATCGTTAACAACATCCAAAAAACGACTCCCTTTTGGTTTTCTCTTTCTCCTTCTTGTACGCCTCTTACCATCGTTACAGAACTAATGATTAATAAGAAGGACATAAAAGTTACGAAAATCAAAGGTGCTCCATGAATACCAAATGGTGCAGTCTGAAAAACAAAATCTGGTACCGGCCAAGAAGGACTACTAAAACGTAATGTTCCATAGGCGATCAAAAACGCCGCAAAAGTAAAAGCATCTGATAATAGGAAGTACCACATCATCAGCTTACCATAACTTACCTTAAAGGGTTGCTTACCACCAGACCATAATTCCTGCGTAGTTTCGTTACCATGGTCGTTGTGACCATGTCCGTGTGTCTCATCGTGAACAGCAGTATCGTGTGCCATTATTTTTCTTGTCTTTAACTGTTAATTTTCAATGTGTGAATTTTGTATGTGTACTACATTCAAAATTAATCATTCAAAATTGCAAATTAGTTCTATGATTGAATTACAAAAAATGTCAATAAGTATAACCAAAGAAAACCTACAAAGTGCCAGTAGATTAACGTCAGTTCAAATCGTAACTTCCTCCTTGGAGTTACGACATATTTCAATGAAAATGCTTGTACCAAAGCTACGGTCAATGCCGCTAAGCCTGCTAAAATATGCGCCGCGTGTACTCCTGAAATTACATACACAAAAGAGCCCGCAGGATTTCCTGTTAGCTCCACACCTATCGAGTGCATATTTAACCAGCCTTGGTATTGTAATACTATAAAAAGTAAGCCTAATATAAAGGCGCTAAATAGCAATCCTTTATACAACTTTTCTTTTCCTGTTTTAAAAAAATGGTACGCAGCTTGTAAAGCAACACTACTCATTAGAATAACTACCGTATTAATAAAAAACAAATTTGGCAATTTAAATTCTAACCAATTCCCTCCTGCTCTTCTAACGATATAAGCACTCGTCAATCCTGCAAATAGCATCATCATGCTGGCGCAAGAAATGACTAGCAAAAACTTCAAAGGGTGCAGTTTACTTCTTCTTACTGTGTTCTTATCGTTTAATGCCACCATTGTTTTTTTATTAGAAGTCAGATGTCAGACCGTTCTAGTTAGCTTACGCTAACGGAACTGTCAGATGTCAGACTTTTGACGTTGCTTACTTTTGATATTGAAGTTGTTTAAATGAAAACAGTCATCGTCTTTACGAATAATCTGTCAACATCATAAATCTGACTTCTGACAGCGCAGCGGTCTGACTTCTGACTTCTTTCTAGATCTTATCAAAATACAAAGCAAAAAGTACTAAAGGCAAATAAATAAAAGAGCTAAACATTAACTGTAAAGCTGCTGCTTTAGTACATTTTTTATATAAATTCCATCCCAAGCCTGCATAAATCAGACTAGAGACAGCTATAATTATCGCTGAAATAATTCCTGTTGCACCTAATAGATAAGGTAAGAAACTAACAGGAATTAAAAATAAAGCATATATCAGAGATTGCATTCCCACACTACTATCTAGTGCACCCGTTTTATTCGGTAATAAATGAAATCCTGCTCTTTTATAATCTTCATCTCCAACCCATGCAATGGCAAAGAAATGTGGAAATTGCCAGAAGAATTGCAAGGCAAATAACGCAATTGCTAAACTTGTCAAAGTGCCTTCCGCTGCTACACTACCAATCATTAGTGGTAATGCTCCAGGGATCGCACCTATAGCTACGGCTGCTGTAGAAACTCGTTTCATTGGCGTATACACAAAAGAATATAGCACCATTGACAACATCCCTAATAAGCCAGCCCAAGCATTGAAGATAGATAAACAAAATGTACCAGCCATACACATTAAGCCTGCGGCTAATACAGCTTCCGATACAGACATTCTACCCGCCGCTAAGGGTCGGTTTTCTGTCCGCTTCATCATTTTATCAAAGTCTCTTTCTAGTACTTGGTTTAAAGCGTTCGCTGCACCTGTTACTAAAAAGCCACCAATTCCTAAAAGCAAAATACCTACCCATGATGGCGTTCCATCAAAGGCAATTAGATAAGCCATTATCGCTGAAAAGACGACTGTCAAATTCAACTTGAACTTTACTAATAGATTATAGTCAGTCAACTTATCTCCTAAGCTGCCGAATAATCCTTGTTCTTTATTTAATGACTTGCTTCGCAATTTTTATATTATTGATTAGAGCACTGCTCTGGAACTCCCCCCGACCCTCTCTTTTTAAGACAGGGTCGGGGAGGGTTCTTGCAAATGCTGAATAATTACATTAATTATTCTAAAAAATTAATGATGTGCGCCTTCGCCATCTGTCAATTCTCCTTCTGCTAATGGTTCTACTTGAGAAACGAATTCTTTTCCGTCTTTACCATAATCATACGCCCATCTTGTAACAGTAGGAATCTTACCAGGCCAGTTACCGTGACCAGGGTTGATTGGTGTTGTCCACTCTAAAGTATTAGCACCCCATGGGTTACGAGTAGTTACTTTCTTACCTTTCCAAATACTATAGAAGAAGTTCACTACAAATAATACTTGCAAAGCAAATACTACAATTGCAGCAACTGTTATAAACTTATTCATTGCGCCAAAGTGAGAGAAGGCGTCAAATGTATCAAAACGGTAATATCTTCTTGGAACACCTGCTAGACCTAAGTAATGCATCGGCCAAAATATAGCGTAAGCACCAATTAATGTACCCCAGAAATGAATCTTACCTAAAGTCTCATTCATGAACCGACCATACATTTTAGGGTACCAGTTATAGATTCCTGAAAACATCCCAAAAAATGCTGCAATACCCATTACAATATGGAAATGGGCAACTACGAAGTACGTATCATGTAATTGAATATCAATTGCAGAGTTACCTAAAAACAAACCAGTTAAACCACCAGAGATAAACATAGATACGAATCCAACTGCAAATAAAGAGGCAGAATTAAATCGTAAATTACCTCGATAGACGGTCGTAATCCAGTTGAATACTTTTACTGCCGATGGTACGGCAATAATCAAAGTAAACAATACGAAGAAATTAGAAATCCAAGGATTCACACCTGACATAAACATATGGTGAGCCCATACGATGAAAGATAAGAAAGCGATTGCTAATATAGAAAAGACCATCGCTTTATAACCAAAGATTGGCTTTCTTGCATGTACAGATAATACCTCTGATACTAAGCCCATCGCTGGAAGAATAATAATATATACCTCAGGGTGACCTAAGAACCAAAATAAATGCTGGTATAAGATTGGACTACCACCAACATAATCTAAAGCCTGACCACCTACGAATATTTCACTTAAATAAAAACTAGTACCTAATCCTCTATCACACATCATCAAAAAGAAACCTGAAGCGAGTACAGGGAAAGATAATAATCCAATAATTGCTGTTACAAAGAATGCCCAAATTGTTAATGGCAACCGCCACATCGTCATTCCTTTAGTTCGAAGATTTAATACGGTTGTAATATAATTGATACCTCCTAAAAGGACAGATACGACAAAGAATACTAAACTTACCGTCCACATAGTCATCCCTGTACCAGATCCAGTAGAAGCCTGTGGTAAAGCACTTAATGGTGGATAAGCTGTCCATCCACCAGAGAATGGGCCTGTACTTAAAAATAAAGAAGCGAACATGATGGCTCCTGATAAGAAGAAAAACCAATAGGATAGCATATTCAATAATGGCGAAGCCATATCTCTTGCTCCTATTTGAAGCGGTATCAGCAGATTACTAAATGTTCCACTCAGTCCGGCTGTCAATACAAAGAAAACGAGAATCGTACCGTGCATCGTTACCAATGCATAGTAAAATTGCGGATCTAATGTACCAATACCTTCTGCATCTACCATAATCCAGTTACCCAATAAAGGTCTTAACCAAGAGAAATTTTCTTCTGGAAAACCTAATTGTAAACGGAAAATAATAGACATCCCTGCACCGATCAACGCCCAAAACATTCCTGTTATCAAGAATTGTTTTGCGATGATCTTATGGTCCATACTGAAGACATACTTCGTAATGAAGTTGGATTGAAACTTATCTCCATGATGGTGATCATGAAAATGGTCATCAAATCCCTGCTCTTCAATCAAAACATCTTCTCTTGTCTTTTCTGGAGCAACAACTGGCGTGGAACCCATAACTTTGATTTTAATTTTTTAAGAGTCCAGCACTTATGATTACTCTTTACTTCAAGTTTGAAGTAAAGAGCAATCTAACTGCTGATATATTTTTTTAACAAACACCATTACAAAAGTATATCTTAGGAATGAGTTTGCTTTTCTTGTCAAGGTAGTAAAGTATGCCTTCTATTTATTGCGTTAAAATCCGCAACTCTGTTCGTCTATTATTCTGTCTACCCTCTGGCGTATCATTTGTGTCAATCGGACGATCTATGCCATACCCTCTTGCAGGAATTCTATCAAGATTAACTCCTTTAGAACTCAAGTAACTGGCTACAGAATTTGCACGTGCATCAGATAAGGACAAATTCTTTCCTGCATCTCCTGTACTATCTGTATGTCCCCCTACTTCCAATGTCAAATTTGCATAATTGTTCATCGCAGAGACTACATTATCTAATTCAAACCTAGAAAGTGGTGTTAAAGTAGCAGAACCCGTTTCAAAATTTACATATTTCAGACGAATAATCTTATCTGTATCAGAAGACAATGCCTTGTTGATATTGTCATTGAATTCTGTTTTTCTATTGTTAATTTCAAAATCTAACAACTTATCCTTATGTGGGTCACTATCAGAACCACGAATACTTGTTAAATAATAAGAAGTTTGAGCTGCAATCCATTCATCATATTCTCCTTGAGAAACAATCTTCACTTCTCTTCTCATACTAAAGTGAGCCTTACCACATAATTCAGCACAAGCTAATTCATAATTGAATGCTTCGAATCTCTTTGGACCATCTGGTTCTGTCTCATCAAACGGTGTATGCCATTCTGGATATAGTGGATTACCTTCTTTATCTAAAGATCCTAAACGCGCTCTATATTCTTCTGTCGTTGTTGTTGGTGTGAAAACGAAATAAGTAGGAATACCTGGTACAGCATCCATTTTCACTCTAAAATGAGGTAAATAGAAGTTATGCAATACATCTTGAGCCGTAATCCGAACTCTTACTTGCTTACCTACTGGCAATACAATTTCAGATACATGCTGATCATCTAAGTTCTCAATATCTTCCCAATCTTGACCTAATGGATTAACACCGCTAATCTTTCTAAAATTCTTAGCGCCCAATACGCCATCAGGACCAGGATATCTTAAATCCCATGCAAACTGTTTTCCAGTTGCTTCAATCTCCATATAATCTACTCCAATTACTGAAGTTTCTGGAATATCCGCCATTGCTTTGTTCCAGATCGTTAATCCATCTGCTACAAGGTAGAACATCATTAAGGCAGGAATCGCTGTCCAAATAATTTCTAATTTTGTATCATGTGGTTGGAAGAATGCAACTCTATTCGCTCTACCTCTATATTTAAAAGCAAACCAAAATAAGGCAATTTGTGTTAAAAAGAACACAATACCTGTTACAATCAAAGTTGTATGAAAAGCACCATCTAACCACACGCCATGCTCTGAAGCTGCCGTATGCGGTCCATATCCTAAAGTACTTGTTCGATAATAAACAGTACAACCTATACAACCTATCAAGAATGCGACCATAAAGAACACTCCAAAGCGTCCGTTAAAGTCATTGGCAGCCAATTGTGCAGCTTCCTCTCCTCTAATATCTGAAGCCAATTCAACTAATCGACCTAGCTGTACGACTACAACTCCGATCAAAAGAATACATAATAAAATGAGTAAACCAGTCATTTTTTATTTTATAGTGAATGGTGCCGAATAAATTAAAAAAAATTAAGCCCACTCTGTTTTTCTTATACCACAAAAATAATCCAAGTCTAATATTCAATTGTCAGACTATTCCTATATTTCTTATTTAGATTTATTCTAAGTAGCTCTTTTTTTTAGAGCAGAGAATAGAGAGTAGAGAACCGAGATAAAATACGTTTAAAAGAAGACGAATTTTGTCGTATATAAACGGAATCTGTCTCTACTCTCTAATCTATTCTATTTAGATCACCTCGTGGTGCATTGATTCTTGGATATAAGGATCATTTTTAGGCATCAATGAAGATTTAGTCAACTGATTAAAACCTAAGTATAAATAGAATCCAAGAAACCCAATAAAAGTACCAACTTCCAAAAGTCCCGGTGTTGTAAAACCAGGAGTTGATCCTGCATGATCTCCGTGGTCGTTTAATATTTCCTGCGCTGTGTGCAAAGCACCAGGCTTAATCATCATGAAAACATCCCACCAGTGACCGAAGAACAATATGATAGCAGCAAACATCATAATACCATGCTTTCTCTTTACAGAGTTTCGCATCAATACGAAGAATGGCATTATAAAGTTGATTAATAAATTACCATAAAATAAAACTGGGTACTGTAGAATTCTAGTTTTGAAATAAACTGTTTCTTCCCCGTTATTAGCATACCAAATTAACATGTATTGATCAAACCATAAGTAGGTCCAGAAAATACTGAATGCAAATAAGTACTTGCCTATATCATGCAGGTGATTACCATCTACTGTTTCTAAATAGCCTTTATCTTTCAAAAAGATAATCGTTACGATTGTCATAGATAAACCCGCTACAAAGAAACTTGCTGTAGAGTACCAAGCAAACATCGTAGAATACCAATGCGCATCAATAGACATGATCCATTGCCAAATCAGTGCTGCACTTGTGAAAGCACCGAAAAACATGAAAAAACCTGCCCATTTCTTGATACTTCTATATTCGTTATAATCCGTGTTACCACCATTATTATCTTCTGCTACAGAGTATGCTCTGATCGTCCTAGCACATAAGTACCAAACACCTACTATAATTATAGTTCCTAAAGTATACCACCATTTGTTTAAGAATCCAGCTTTCCCTAAAAGAACAGGGTCATTCATTACATCTTCCAAAACATTCCAATGATATAAATGATGATAGTTCATCCATAAGCCACCAATCAATGGCAACATCAAGATCAATCCAACAATCAAAAATTGAGTATACGCTTCCCAGATTCTCTTAAAGTTGACAAACCAACCGGCATACGCCAAGGTAAAAGCACAATAAGCAAACATTAAGGCAAAAGAAATACCTGTAAAGTATACGGTATTGTGTAAATAATTTGTCCAGAATCTTGTATGAAGTGCATCATCCGAAAA
Source organism: Saprospiraceae bacterium (assembly GCA_023300255.1). Lineage (GTDB taxonomy): Bacteria > Bacteroidota > Bacteroidia > Chitinophagales > Saprospiraceae > JAFMDF01. The sequence goes on from JALZWC010000631.1 coordinate 7,424, forward strand.
GAAGGTCAGTGCCATACAGATAAGCCCAACTACCATCATTCCTAGGAATAAGCCTTTCTGACGGCCTTCAAATTTGAACTGATTCATTATTTTTTATTGAGTATTTACTAATTTTTTCTAGAACAGAGAAGCGAGAGCAGAGAGTAGAGATAGATTTCGTTTGTAAACAACAATTTTTCAATCTCAACTAAATACCCAACTTGTCCTTAATGATGATCCTCTTTGTGATCGTCAGTGTCATGTCCATGACCTTCTTCCTGCTTCCCTTCTTTAGGGGATGCATCATGTGTAGCATCTTGTCCATGGTTACCTGCTTTAGGATGCTCTTCTGCTGCTCCATGTCCTTTTCCATGTCCATCATCATGACCTCCTCCGTGTGCTAGTGTAGGTATTTGAAGCTTCACAAACTTAGCTGCATGTTTAGCTGAACCACCTGGTACACCTACTGCATTAAGCGTGTTCTTTTCTTGTGAATAAGCTAATGATCTATCTTTTGCTTGTAGGGCACGGATGTGATGAATTACTTGCCATCTTTCTTCGTAAGATAACTTATCTGTATAACCACCCATTACATTTTTACCATAAACAATTGCATGATAAAAACGCCCTGCTGATGCTCCTGTAAATTCATCGTTTGTCAATATCGCTGGCTGTGCAGGATACGCTTGATTTGGATTATTCTCATCGACTAACCAACCGTTACCGTCTCCTTTTGTACCATGACAAATAGCACAATTGATAT
>JALZWC010000632.1 GCA_023300255.1 Saprospiraceae bacterium
TCGTTTACAAACAACGAAATTTGGTCATTTTTTAAGCGAAATTTATCTCTATTCTCTGCTCTCTATTCTCTGCTCTTTTCTTATGTATAGTAGTATGGCTGACGATCTTTCCAGTTAATAGTCCATCTTAATTCTTATCAACGGTACTTAAAATTTCTTGATTTTCAAGAACTTTTTCTTTTCAATAACAATTCAATTCAAATATGTAAATATTCTTTTTTTATAAAAGATAGGTTTTTAGTAAATCTTTTTACACTTTTGCGGCAAAATTCATCGGTTGATTCATAAGGAATGTAAAGTTCACCCTAAATTCTTACTAGAAATTAATTTATCAATCTAAATTATAGATCAATCAAATCTGCTTTTTATTGCATCATCCACCCTGTTTAAAAATTTATATTAGATAACCACTTCTTAGAGCTAATAATTAGTCCTTTAGATGTTATCCTATATCAATTATTCAAAAACTGTACTTTTGCACTGCTCAATTAATATACGTCTATATGTAATATTTTCACCGACTGTAAAGGGAGCAAAAGTTTTCTATAACATGTTGTCACATTATTATTATTTTTAACGTATTAGTTTGTACTAAGTCTATTAGATGTTACGAGAAAATAAATTCACGCTATTTACTACTAAAAACATTTAATTTACATAGACACTTTAACTAGAAACTAAATTAATTACTAAACTTAAATTTAAATGGCTAATTCAAACCCAATCGACAAACGTCGATTAATCAAAAGTATCACTAAAAAGGCAGGGATCACAGAGGCCCAAGCAATGAAGGCCCTTAAGTGTTTCATTGATGCTAATACTGTTTTCGTAAAAGGTGGTGGCTTTAAAGAAGTAAAAACAGTTCGGGACAAAGTTGTCAAAGTAAAACAAGCTGGAAAAATCCAGAAAGTAGAGTTAGTAAGAGAGAAAGCTGTTGCAACAAAGGATGTTGTTGAGAAAATCAAAAAGGTAGAAGTAATCAGAGAGGTAATTGTAGAAGTAATCAAAGAGGTACCAGTTGAGGTAATCAAAGAAGTGATTGTTGTAAAGCAAGCAGCAGCAGCAAAAGCTCCTTCAACAATTGAGGTGATTAAAGAAGTATTTGTTGAGGTGATTAGAGAAGTGCCTGTTATTGAAAAAGTAGAGGTAATCAAAGAAGTAAAAGTACCTGTTGTAAAAGAAGTTATCAAAAAGGTAGAAGTAATTAAGGAGATCATTAAAGAGGTACCTGTTATTAAGGAAGTACCTGTTGAAGTGATTAAGATAGTAGAGGTAATTAAAGAAGTACCAGTTGAGGTTATTAAAAGAGAAGAAGTAATTAAGATAGTAGAGGTCATTAAGCAGGTACCTGTTACAGTGATTAAAGAAGTACCTAAGATCAAGCGAATTGAAGTAAAGAAAATGGTACCTGTCACTACAGTACAGAAGGTTCCTTACGAAATGATAAAATCTATCAATGTCGTGAAGGAAGTAACTACTGCAGTAGATCGAGTAAGAGAAGTAGCTAAGATCAAAGAAGTAAAAACAGTCAAAGACAAGATTGTTAAGTTAATCAAAGAAGTACCTACGGTTAAAAAAGTACAAACTGTCAAGCAAGTACCTGTTGAAGTAATAAAAGAGGTAGAAGTGATTAAGGAAGTACCTTTTGAAGTTGTTAGAAATGTACAAGTAATTAAGCCTGTTGAAGTAATTAAGCAAGTACCTGTTGAAGTAGTTAAGAAGATTCAAACTGTCAAAGAGGTAAAAGTAATTCAAGAGGTACCTGTTGAAAGAATTAAAGAAGTGGTTAAGGAAGTACAGGTTATCAAAGAAGTACCTGTAGAAATTATCCAAGAGCTTCACGAAATATACGAAATCACTAACAATGTAGAAGTGATTAAGGAAGTAATTAAAGAGGTAATCAAAGAAGTAGAAGTAATTAAAGAAATTCCTGTTGAAATCATCAAAGAAGTAGAAGTTGTTAAGTCTATTGATTTTGATATGTTACAAAAAATGATGTCTTCTGTAGATACAGTAGAAGTTTCAAGAGAAGTAACAGGTACAAAGACTACTGTTGGTGACGAAAGAATTGTATCTTCTGGTCCTAGAACTAAAGCTAGTGGTTCTTCCAGTAAAGTTTCTGGTACTAGAACTAAGTCTAGCACTTCAGGTACAGTCTCTACGGGTCTTAAAAGTGGTGCAAAATCAAAAGCTAGTGGTTCTGGTTCTAAAGCTTCTGGTGGTTCTAAATCATCTAGCACATCTAGCAAGTCGTCTAGTGGTTCTAAATCATCTAGTAAGTCGTCTGGCAGTTCTAAGTCATCTAGCAAGTCGTCTGGTGGTTCTAAATCATCTAGCAAGTCATCTGGTGGTTCTAAGTCAAAAATGACTGGTAAGGTAACTGCTAAGAAAGTTGCTTCAAAAGCTAAAAAAGATGATTTAACTAAGGTGGAAGGTATCGGTCCAAAAATCGCAGGTTTATTAAATGCAGCTGGTATTCATACCTTTAGTGCATTGAGTAAAGCTAATGTAACTAAACTAAAAGCAATTTTAGTAAAGGCCGGTCCTAGATATCAAATGCATAACCCTGGTTCTTGGCCAAAGCAATCTGGTCTTGCAGCATCAGGTAAGTGGGCAGCTTTGAAGAAATTACAAGATGAATTAGATGGTGGCAAATAGATCATTGAATCTATAATTCTTGTAATATTATTTAACAATAAAGAATCAACATAAATGTCTTTTGTAGCAAAAACAAGTTCAATCAATAAAGCCATTCCAGACAATAGTGATTCAGGACTAGTGGACTCGATTAAAGTCTTTAAAGGAGGCAAGGCTACTTCTGTTGAAGTGAGCGTTAATGTTAAGCATCCTTATAGCGGAGACTTGGAAATTCACTTAACTGCACCTTCTGGTAAGACGGCTGTACTACATGGAAGAACAGGTTCTAGTAAACCTAATATTGTAAAAGTTTTTGGCGAACAATCTACTGCTAAATTCATTGGAGAATCTGTTAAGGGAGACTGGAGTCTTACCGTAAAGGATTTTGCTCCTAGAGATGAAGGTATCTTACAATCTTGGAGTCTTCAAATTGATAATGGAGCAGCCAAGGATGCTTCTGAAATCTTTACTCCAGATGGTAAAGGAAAAAAATTGGTGAGTAAGCAAGTTTGTAATGTCACAGGAAAAGTAAAGGAGATTTCTGCTTCTGTTGACATCAAGCATCCTAATATTGGAAATCTTGAGGTAACACTTGTTGGACCAGGTAAGTCTGTGAAATTACACAGCAGATCTAGAGTCAAGAAGAAGAATTTGAAGAAAACCTATAAAAAGGAATTAGCTTCCTTAATAGGTACTAAAGCTAATGGTATTTGGACACTTGAAGTTACAGACAACTCTACGAAGGATGCTGGTCAAGTTAAAAGCTGGAATATTGATTTAGTTGTCTAAATTGAAATTCGCCATTTAAAATTAAAAGCTCCTGTAAATTTGTTAATTTGCAGGAGCTTTTTTTTGCCTTAGATCTATGGCATCAACTAAGTACTTGGACACAATTAAGCTGCTATTTTAACCACATAGATACATAGGTCACATAGACCTACATGCTATGTGCTCTATGTACCTATGTGGTTAAATACAATTCTAGTTTGTTAATTTAATTTTATCTAAGCACTTATTAACAACAAAATACCTTAACATTATGAAATTACCTTATGGCGTAAATAATGGTGATTTTATCCATATCTCTGAAGTACCTTCTGGCCGATCAATACTTCGATGTCCTTTTTGTGATCAATTACTATTAGCCAAAAAAGGTAAAATAAAACGCCACCACTTCGCCCATGATGGTAGTAGTTGTATTGCTAGCTTCAACAATAACTTTTTTAGTATTCTTGGTAAACTACCAATACACCTGCCGCTTTGTATGTATGCTAAGCATAAATTAGAGACCATCAATACACAATTACTAGAATTACAACAGCAACATCAAACCGCTCTTCAAAAAGACCAGAAAGACCAGCATCTAATTCCAGAACTACTTTCTATATTAACCCAACTAGAACAGAGATATAAAAAAGAGAAGCAGCCCAAAAGAGCAAAGCAAATAAAAAACATTCTAGAACAAACTTATAGATACACCACTCATAAGATTGCGCCTTTTCCTGAATTTCATTTTATTAGAGATACCAATTTATTTAAAGATGGCTTTACCGATGGTAAAAAGATCTGCCTATCAGCAGAGATACAGCAAGACTCTTTTGAATACTTCTACCCTATTGCATTGGATAAGCATGTCCAATGTTTAAAGTCTTTTCAGCAACAGCTCGCTACGGACATTACAGAGCTTCAATCTAAAGTTGATCTATTTCAACAAGAACTGGATTATTTTAATTTATTTGATCTATACTTTATAGAAATTACTACGGATACGGATCCATTTTATAAAATTGGCCTTACGTCTAGGGCTATAGATATTAGATTAAAGGAGATTAAAAGAGACTTAATTCCCTACTACCCTACCCTTCAACTAAAAGTGATTTTCCTAAAAAAAGGGGTCGCTTTCACAGAAACTTTTTTCAAACAAAAGTATGCGTCCTATCAACTACCTATTGGTAAGTTAACAGAGTATTTTAAGTTTTCTAACCAACTATTATTTTTACTCTTAAAAGATTTTAATTGCCTTAGTTTGGAAGGTATTCCAGAGAGAGGTACAGAAAATTGGATCTATTGGGCCTATTTTAATAGCAATGGAAAGCTATATGGCGGCCATAGTTCTAGAAGTATTTATGTGAATAATGAAAAGTATTTACTTTCTAAAAAGGAAGGCCTATTGGTGGAGCGTTTGATTGGAATGGGGAAGTAAATTCTTTTAGAAGTCAGAAGTCAGACCGTCCTTTAGGACTGTCAGGTGTCAGACGTAATACGTTGACAACATGACGCTCGTAAAAGTTGTTAGCAATCTGACTTCTGACAGCGTAGCGATCTGACTTCTGACATCTAATTAGATTGTCATTATATCTTTTTCCTTAATTTCTAATAATTTCTCTACTTCTTTACTAAAAGTATTAGTAGCATTTTGAACATCGTCTTCTTTGCCCTTACCTGCATCCTCTGGAAAGCCATCTTTAACAGCTTGCTTAATAGCATTCATTGCGTCCTTTCTGGCATTACGAATACTAATTTTAGCATCTTCACCCAAAGATTTCGCCTGCTTTACTAATTGCTTTCTACGCTCCTCCGTTAATGGCGGAATACTCAAGCGAATTATCTCCCCGTCATTCATAGGTGTAATACCTAGATTAGCTTCAAATATAGCTTTTTCAATCGCCGCAAGCATTGGTTTTTCCCAAGGCTGTATAACTAATGTTCTTGCATCAGATTTAGAAACGTTTGCTATTTGACTCATTGGTGTAGGCGTCCCATAATAAGGTACCAAAATATCATTGACCATATTTGGTCCAGCTTTACCTGTTCTTAATTTTTGAAGCTCTTTATGTAAACGTTCTATGGATGATCCCATAGATTCTTGAGCAATTTCTATCGACATATTAAGATCGTCGAGCATAATAGATGGATTTAAGAGAGTAGTAATTAAATAAGGAACCTGTATGGCGTAGTACTTTTTTCTCGTAAATAAGCCTCAAAGTTAAAGCATAGCAGAGCTACGGCTTGGTTTTTAAGTTTTTTACGGGGAAAAAAGACAAGTCAGAATGGGTAGATTATTTATTTTCTATTCCCTATTTTAAAAATTATAAACTACTGCTTCATTCTGCACTTTTATATCGTTTGTTTTTTCCATTTTTTCAATAATAGAGTCTATCTGTTTCGTCACTTCTTGAGAGTTATATTGTAACAAAATATAACTTTTTAAAGAATCCAAAGCTTCTGGTCGATTTCCAGATAAAACTAAGCGCTTGATTGTTTCTCTAGCTACCTTTTCAGGTATAGGACTTACTTTGACGCTTCCATTAGTCGTTTGAATCTTTCCATTGGTATTTTGAATTTTCCCATTAGAAGGTTTTGCATTCATAACCGTGATGGGAGTTGGAGCAATCGGCTCCGCCATAGTATTCATTTTTTTAGGACTTGACTCTATTACCGTCTTTTGAGGATTGGAGATAACTTCTTTAATTATTGGTTTATCCGCTATTTCTTTATTTGTGGACCAAGTAGCTGCTTCCAAGTCACTTGTCGTTCGTTGTTCTTCTTTGTTATTGGTAACTCTAATACAACTTCTACCCTTTTCATTGATATATTGCACTAAATGATCCATCGCCTTACTTTCTGAAATGATCGCAAATTCCACTTCTTTTTCTAATTCCTCATGTAATTTTCCTAAAAAGAAACTGATATAATTAGTTACAGCATCAGGCGTTTTCCCATTGATCGCCACCCATTTCACACTTTCTCCTAAGTGTTGTAACTGTTGGACCAACTTAAAGGGAACTACTTTTGCTTCTTTATCCACAAACACATACGCTCCATCACAAACCTGCTCTAATTTATTTAAGCTGATCTTCTGTAAGTCATCTATGTTAATGAAAATTATTCTACTATATTGATCTGACTCCATTTGATTGATGTATAACTGACTTAGTAACGACGAAATAATAAGTTAGACATCTGGACGAGTTTATTTTGGTTCTAGTTTTTCTTTAAAAGAAGGAGTATTGTTGATACTATGACTGATTTTAAAGGAAAAACAGGAACAAAAGAGACCGTTCAGATGTTCAAGCTATTGTTTTGCCGTTACTTAATTAGGCCAAAAAATAACTTTTTTCAAGGGGAAGAGTAAAGTAGTCTAAAAAAAGGTTTTTTACAATTTTTATCCTAGGTATTTTCTCTTTACCCTATACTTTTTAAAAGAGCGAGCATATTGATAGTTTTCGGTAGCATGAGGGTTATATATAACAAATAAAATAATATGTAAATATTGAATTTATACTTTGCTAAAATTAACCTATTCAACTCGTTTGCTGACAAGCAAAAAGATCAAGATGCATTACCTCTAGCCTTTGTTGTCTGGTAATAATAAGCTCTTTTTTTCGCTTCAACCACTTTGGAAAATAATCTTGCAATTCCACCGGATAGGATAGTTCAGATAAAGCATTATCCATGAAATTCAATAAATAGTAATGCATCTTTATATCATCTTCTATTATATTCCAAGAACTAGCTCCTTTTTGCAGCGAATAATTGGCTTCCTCAAAAGTTTGTACTATATGGGCTGCTGCCATTTTCCCCATTCCTTGACCAAATGATTGAGGCCGCATCATATGTGAATCATATAAATCAATATAAGCCTGATCGAATGGGTCCTCTGGTATAAACTTCATTCCTGTATAGTGGAGGGTAAATAGACAAGCAATTTTATTTTGAGTAAGGTGGTCTAAAAAGGAAGAAATTTGTACTTTTGACAATAAATCAAAAACAGCATTTGCTACCACCAAATCAACCTTTGGTAAATCTATTAATTGGTCTATATTGAAGAATGTATCACTAATTACTTTGAACGTTACTTTTTTAAAAGGCGTCAACATTTCATACACTCCATCTTTGAGCGACCAGCTATATTTATGAAAGGTAGCGTACTCTGTTAATCTCTTGATTAAAGCCGGAGCAAGTCTTGGATCTTTTTCAATAAAAATCCAAGCCTGATCTTGCTTTAGTTTATCTAAGAAGTACAGACAATTAGATCCTGTGCCTGCACCTACATCTACAATCACTACTGGCTGGTCCTTCTTTAAATAATCAATAGCTGCTTGTTCAATTGTTTTATTTCTTGCCTCTACATCAAAAGGATACCGTTCAGCAAGCCAATCTATATCGAAATTATTTTCTTCCATATGTTGTTTAGTAAAAAGGCAACTATTCAGCATCGGCTAAAGCCGATGTTTAGGTATTGAACGCAGAGACGCGGAGATGCAGAGTCTTATCTTTATTTCTACAAAAAAATCTCTGCACCTCTGCGTTCAATTTTTCATTGGCGACAGCCAATGTTGAACAGTTACGTAAAAAGTTGCTTAAATGTGTATTCTCCTTTTTAAACAATTACAAAAGCAAAAGTAAATTTAATTAATCTAGTAGCCTATAAAATCATGCAAGAATATCTCAAAGCAAACAAAGCACTTTGGAATCAAAAAACGACAATTCATGAACATTCTGACTTTTACCAAATGCCTGCCTTCTTGGAAGGAGCTACTTCTTTAAAAGCAATAGAGTTGGCTTTATTAGGGGATGTCAAAGGAAAAAAGATCCTTCATCTACAATGTCACTTTGGGCAAGACACGATCTCTTTGGCACGTATGGGCGCTCAAGTTACAGGCTTGGACTTATCCGATAAATCTATAGATAAAGCCAAGGAATTAGCTAAAGCACTAGGCGTAGACGTACATTTTGTTTGTTGTGATATTTTTGAAGCAGATCAGTTTATTGAAGATCAATTCGATATGATATTTACTTCTTATGGCACCATTAGTTGGTTGCCAACCCTTGATAGATGGGGACAAATCATCCAACATTTTCTAAAACCCAATGGACAATTGATATTTGTGGAATTCCATCCTTTTATATGGACCCTAGATGATGCTACTTTAACTAAAATCACCTACTCTTACTTTAATTTAGAACCTATTATAGAAACAATTAGTAGTTCTTATACAGATGGGCCTACCCATGCGCCTATGACTTCCTATTGTTGGAATCATTCACTATCAGAAGTTTTTCAGGCATTGATGGCAAATGGGCTATCAATAGAAAATTTTCAAGAATACAAAACATCGCCTTATAATTGTTTCCCTAATACAGTAGCACTTGATAAGGGCTATCAAATCAAAGGGATGGAAAATAAACTACCTATGGTGTATTCCATTTTAGCTAAAAAAATTAGTGTATAATGTCTTGCCTTTAAACATTAAGATTTTCTTAACTAAGTTATGCCTCTTTTTTTTTCTTTCCCATTAAAGAAAAACTATATTTGGCATTAGTAATCATCAACAGAAAAACTAGTGAGCTAATAAATTTAGTTTCATCAATATTTTTTGAGTCATTAAGCAGAAGGTCGGCCCTATTAGGTTCGACCTTTTTTTTGTACTTTTAAGAGTATATTTTAGGAAGTTGTTTAACTTTGAAAAACTTATTTACACCCTTGTACTAAGAAATGGTGCATAATAACTTTAGATTCTTAGGAATGTGTATGGAATAAGTTCGTAATTTAGGGTAGCTTATTTTGTTCTTAGTTTTTGCTTTAATGAAGGATAATTGTTGATACTTTGACT
>JALZWC010000633.1 GCA_023300255.1 Saprospiraceae bacterium
TTTTTTATTTACCTTTGAATCGCGTGTAAGACAGTTTATGTGGTTTTTTATAACTAAAAAGCTAGATTTTTCTAAAAAAGCTTATTTTTTAAGTTATTTCTCGCCTAAAATATTGTCCTTCTCCTTGCTCCCCCATCATACAGTAACTTTAGAAGTTACTCTATCTCTTCGTATTAAAAATTTCATTAAGTATCAAACAAAGATTTCTCTCGTAAGATTGGTCGAACTATTTAACAGGGTTTAGACTATTAGCTTTTGTAGGAATATGCCAACCTAGCTAGTGGTCTAATCAATGGTATTAATAACGGAATCCCCCCCTCTACCCTAATTCTTCCAATCTACGAATTTCAATTACATAACAAACAAGTACGAGCATGAGATCAAAAATTCTTATTACTGGAGGTGCAGGCTTTATTGGAAGCAATCTGGTTCAGGAACTTCATAAAAGAAGTTACGAAGTGGTTGTACTCGATAACTGTTCGGTTGGTAATAAAATCAATCCTGATATCTTATCAGATATTACTTTTATCAAAGCAGATGTCAGAAATGCCAATGTCGTAGCATGTGCCTCTCAAGGCTGCCAGGCGATTATTCACTTCGCGGCAGTAGTTGGAGTAGATCGAGTGATTAAACGTAGCGCAGAAACTATATCAACAGAAACAATCGGTAGTCAAAATGTTGGGAGTGCAGCTAAAAAAAATGGTATAAAAAAAGTAATTTATGCCTCTTCTAGTGGTGTCTATAACAATACCAAAACTACAAAGAGTAGAGAAGAAGATTATTTACATTTAGTCAACGGATATAGCATTGCTAAACGTTTGAATGAATTATACTTTGAAGCATTGTCTAAAGAAACAAATCTAGATACTTATTCCTTACGATTTTTTAATGTGTATGGGCCAGGGCAAGATAAACGCATGGTCATACCTCGATTTTTTAATCAAGCATATACAGGAGATCCATTGGTCATTTTTGGAGACGGACAACAGACCAGAGATTTTACCTATATAACAGATGTATTAGAAACTATTTGCAGATTTTTAGAAATGCCAGTCCCATCTGGTATATATAATGTCTCTACAGGCATTGATGTTCCCATTCTTAAATTAGCTAGTCTTATCAAAGAAATTACTACCTCTTCATCTTCCTTGGAATTGCAAGCTTTTCCTAAAGAAAGACTAGCATTCAAAGTAGATAAAAGAGTAGGATGCTCGCAAAAGATTCAAACCCATTTAAACTATAAACCCCAAATATCTTTACATGAAGGCTTGAATAGACTAGCCACAAAATTGGCTACGCCAGCTGCTGAAAAGATTTAAGTAGAAAATACCTATGAGTGAACAGATTATTAATTATGAAGGGGATTTAGTAAGTCATCAAAAAAACAATTGGTTTCAAAATAAGAAACAAGGGTTTCTAAATCGGTACTATAAGTATAAGCGACTCTTAGCTTGGGAATTACATGTAAAAAGACATAAAATCGAGTTAGATTTTTCAAAAATACCCAATAGCGCTATACCTATTTTAATTAATAATTTTAATCGTCTAGATCTACTTAAACTACAGTTAGATTGGCTTCATTCATTGAAAGAAGATATAGCGATAATAATAGTAGACAACCACTCTACCTATCTTCCTTTGCTAGATTTTTATAAGACGCTTCAAGCACCCAATATACAGGTGGTTTATCTTGGATTTAATTCTTGGAGAAAAGGGGTAGAATATCTGGCAGGAAAATTGAAATCTTATTCTAAGTTAGTGATCACAGATGTTGATTTAATCCCCTACTCTACCACCCCCAAAGATATTCTCTCTCATCTATCTAGTCTATTGGATAAGTATCCTGACTACAATCATATTGGCACCTCCTTAGAAATTAAAGATTTGCCAGATACCAATCCTATGAAAAGGAAAGTGATTCAATTCGAATCAAGGTATTGGTCTCCTTGTGCCAAGCAACTCAATCAAGAAGTATTTATAGCAGATATAGATACCACTTTTGCTATGTATCGAAATACCTCTAAAACATTGCTCACTGGACCAGCATTGCGTACAGATCGACCTTATACCTTAAAGCATGTAGATTGGTATATAGAACCTAACAACTACTCTAAAGAATATCACAATTATTTATCAAGTTGTAAATCCTTTGCTACTTGGGCGACGGAAATAAAACGAGACAATTTGGCGCTATAGAAAACAGATCGAGAAGTTGTTTAAAATTGAATTGAGACCTTTGTCGCAGTATAAATGCTTAATCAACTTCCCTTAATAATAACCATAATGCAACACACTACTTTTAATCTCCCTCCTCGTGCTCCTCGATATAGATCCATTCTTAGACTCCAACGATTCATACAAAATCCCATTCCTTTCATGAATGAAAATCTCCAAAAATATGGAGATACTTATTGCTTTAGTCTACGCTATAGTAAAATAAATATTTTGACAATTAATCCCGACTTAATTCAACATATCCTAAGAAAAAATGTAGCTAATTATGAAAAGCCAATCATCCATACAGATGTACTTGGTGAGTTTATAGGAAAAGGACTACTCTTAGCCACAGGGGAACAACATACGACTCAGAGAAAATTAATGGCTCCTGGATTTCGACCAAAATCATTAGGTAGTTTGGTCGATCTCCTGCATACAGAGATAGATAATTATCTGGATGAAATGGACCAGCAATTACCTGATAATAAGATTGTAGATATTTATCAGGAATTCAGAAAAATGACCTTTCGTGTAATGGCGAAAGCCATCTATAGTTCTTGTATGGACGACCAAGAAATTAAACAATTCCATCATAATTTTACAGAGCTACAAGATTTTTTCACCAATCTTGTTCGCGTCCCGTCTCTTATCCGCTATTATAATTTTACAGGAAAAACCAAAACCTATAAAAAAATAGCTGCTAAGAATAATAATAAGCTTATTCAAATAGCAGCGGATAGAAGAACAAAATCCCCTAAAGATGATTTACTAGGTATGCTAATGGAGGCCAAATATGACGATGGGTCCCAAATGACAAATAAACAATTACAAGAGGAAAGCCTAATTCTATTTATTGCAGGGCATGAGACCGCCTCAGATATTTTAGCATGGATATTTTATTTATTAGATAAACATCCAGCTACTATTCAAAAAATAAAAGCCGAAAAAGAACGGGTAGTGGGTGCTAAGAAAGCTAGCTTTACCGATTTATTTCAAATGGAATATCTAAGTCAGGTAATCAATGAATGTCTTAGATTATACCCCCCTTCTTGGATCACAGATAGAATTGCAAAAGAAGCCGACGAAATTTTAGGTTGGAATATTCCAAAAGGAGCCAGGGTTATTCCATTTATCTATGGACTGCATCATTCTGATAAATTATGGTCAGATCCCGAAGTCTTCAATCCAGAACGTTTTACTAAAGAAAATAGAAAAGATAGGCACAACTTTGCTCATATGCCATTTGGTGCTGGACCTAGACAATGTATCGGTCGACATTTTGCGATGATGGAAATGCAGCTAATTGTTTTAAAGATGCTCGAACGGTATACTATACGAATTGACCCTACACAAAAAATAGACGTGTTGCCTTTAGTAACGCTACGACCTAAATACGGGATGCGGTTAATATTGGAGAAGAATTAAATAGATAGGTTGTAAAAACAATTTAGAGCAAATTCGAGCCGCTTAGCATCCATCCCTACATCTACCTATTGCGTTGCGATCCAACCACTGGAAGTGATCGGACCGCTTGTTTTTGTTGAGAAGATATTTCGTTAGTCACACCAAGTCGTCCGATCACTTTGAAGTGGTCGGATAGTGCGTTG
>JALZWC010000634.1 GCA_023300255.1 Saprospiraceae bacterium
TACCTATGGGTATGCACTGATTTTTTCGAATCCTTAGAAGAAAAAATCTAATTTTCATATACTCAATTCTTATTTATGAACAAGTCTATTGTCTAATTTTTAAAACCATACAGGTTTTAGAATAGAGATGTATTTTTTTTAAAACGACGAAATTTCGGTCACTTTTAAACGAAATGCATCTCTACTCTCTGTTCTCTAATCTCTATTCTAATTCATACTCAAATCTTTACCAAGGTAAAAATCAATCACCTTTAATCGAAAGACATAATCATATTTTGATTGAATAAGATTCAACTCTGCTGTATCTAAGTTACCTTTTGAGTTGGTAAATTCTAGCGTGTTAATAGCCCCCAAGTCATACATTTTCTGTGAATTATTATAAGAAGCCTTAGCAGCATCCAAAGCTACTTGACTGGCTGCTAATTGTGCTTTAGCTGCTCTTGCGCTAGCAACTGCATTTTGAATATCTGCTTTGAGCGCTTGTTTTGCTTGTTTGTTTTGCACTTCTGCATTGATTACGCCTAATCTAGCTCTTTCTACAGCTAACTTAGTTCTATTTCTATTATAAATAGGAATAGATACTTGAGCGCCAAGTGTTTGCCCTAAGTTAGTATCTAATTGCCTGAAATACTTCGGATTTGGAAAGTCGGGTATATGCACAGAATTCGAATTAATTTGGGCAAAAAGGTCAATTTGAGGTAAGCCGAATGATTCTGCAATAGGAATATCTAGTTGGGCGCTCTCCATTCTTAACTCACTAGCTTTGATCGAGGGCTGAGCATCTAATGCTTGTGAATAAATCTCTTCTAAGGAAAGAATCTCTTCTGCACTAGGAATCACATCTGTTGGGACTTCCACCGCAATGTCCTGAGCAGGTTCTAACTCTAAGAGATTTTTTAAACTAATTAGGTTAATAGCGACATTATTTTGAGCCGTAATCAAATTTTGTTGATTTCTAGCTTGTTGTGCTAATATCTCCAAGCGTTCATTTTTAGGTAATACCCCTGCATTAATTCGCTTATCTGTTTGAGCTAATTGCGTATCTGTCAGCTTTAATTGATTTTGGGCAATGGTCACTTGCTCTTGAGCTAATAAGACGTTCAAATAAAAAGTAGAAATTTGTAAGGCAATATCATTTAGCATCGTCTTCGCATCTGCCTTAGCGGCTTCGACCTCAAATTTACTTTTCTCAATGGAGTTATTGATTCTCCCACCACTATATACCGTCATATTTGACTGTATAGATACTTGACTATTCCCAATTCTTTGATTTCTGAAATCGTTGGTAGTAGGATCAATCGTTCTACCAAAATTAAAACCACCATTGACATTGGCGTTTAAATTAGGATGGCGAGCAAACTTATCTTCCTTGTTATTTATGGTTGCTTGTTGAATCGCAATTTCAGACTGCCGAAGATTTAAGTTGTTTTTTTGAGCATGTTCTACACATTTTTGTAAAGACCATACTTCTTGTGCCTGTACATTATAGCAGATTATACAGAGCAATGTTAGTAAAAAGGTATTTCGCATCATTTTGTATCTTTTCGGATGATTTATTACTTGTTTTCTGAATTTGCTTTTTGGCGTAAAAAGAACTCATACAATAATAACAAGTCCTGTTAATAACAAAGCCATTATTTATATTAAAGGTCCAGAATTATGGATTAAAGGTAAGTAAAATGCGATTATTGACAGAATTTCTTGTCAATTTTACAAAAATGGGAAGGATGGATTAACTGTAGCTTAGACCTCTGGTCTGAGTAGTTCCTATTATATCTTGTACTACTCAGACCAGAGGTCTAAGCTACATATATAATTAGGAGGTTTTACTTTAACGATTTAATTTTCTCAAAAAGCACATCTTCATCTCCAGTGCGGTATTTTCGTTTGTGATAAACAATATTACCTTCGGCATCATACAAAAATACTTGTGGTAAACCATTTAAATTACCCGGTATAACTTTAGAAAATCCTTTGTTTGTATCATGGTACGCTTCAAAAGGCCATTGACTTTCTGACACCCTTTTGGTAAAACTAGCGTAGTTCTTTTGGAAATCAGTGGACACGGCATAGAAATTAAAATCTTCTTCTGTTATCCACTTTGGATATTTTTCTTTTAATGCTTTAAGTTCTAGTCCGCAAGGATAGCAGGTGGTTAGCCAAAAGAGGACAACCGTTGGTTTTCCATTTTTTTCAAAAGTGGTTGCTGAGTTTAAAATAGTGCCATCGACATTGGTTAAATCGACATTATATGGATAATCGGTAGCGATTGGCAGCCCTTGTGCAGGTATGGTTGCTTTATAATGAGCAGGGACTTTAAAGGTAGGAACAGTAGCTGTAGCTATTTTTTCAGTTGGGGATGTTGTTGCTTGTTGAGATTGACAAGCTACAAAGGAAAGTAATAGGAGAGGAAGGAAGAATATTTTTTTCACAAGTTTATATTTTTGCGTGTGTAGAATACAGATGTTAGGGAGCAGGAAATAAATAAGGTACCAGAAGATGTGGTTTTAGTTTGTTCTTATACAAGGCGCAAAAAACGGAGTTATGCCGTAGCATAATGAGTAT
>JALZWC010000635.1 GCA_023300255.1 Saprospiraceae bacterium
AAGATGTTTATCTTACCATAAGCTTTACTGGCTTTTTCTCCCCGTCTTTTCAGTTTATCAAAAAGAGATTCACTAGCGGTTACTTCTTTTGGATTAGTCTTATTTTCTTGTTGTACCTGATCTATAATACTTTTCAATCTATCAAACATTCCTTGTTTTGCCATAATTTATTCTTTTCTTACGATTTATAATTAATTATTACGGTTTCCTGATTCTTGCTCTAATTCCTGAAAACGGAGCTCCCATTTTTTTCTAGCATCATCATATTCATTCAATCGTTTAGTTTTTTCTTTATCAACCACATTTCTAAATTTACTACCTAGATTTTTTAGCTTAGCACCAAGCAGGCGTCTTTTTTCTTTTCGTTGTTTTTTTCTCGAATTCCTATTTCTAGGAGGTGGAGCTGGAAATCTTCTAGATGCTACGGGGTCACTCGCATTCGGCTTGGTTTTTACTTTATCTAATACAGGTTCTTTTATTTCTTCGACTGGTACCTCAGCTAATACTTCTTCTTCCTCTTCATAGAGCAGATCACAAGTTACTAAATATGTTGTATCAATCGTTTTATTTTTAATATATTTTTTGGTATCGGCATATTCAAATAAAGCCGCTACTAATGGCATGGCTGTTCTTCCACCCGAGCCCGTACCAATCGTTCTAAAATGCATCCTTCGATCCTGTGTTCCGACCCATGCACCAATAGTAAGGTCTTTGTTATATCCAATAAACCAACCATCTGATTGATTCTGAGTAGTGCCTGTTTTGCCCATCACTGGAAAGTCAATGTCAAATTGTTGGTACAATCTTTTGCTTGTTCCATATAAAGTAGCATTTTGTAACATGCCGTTGAGTGTTTTAATAGCATCCGCATCTACTACCTGTTCTCCAAGATGCTCATAATCCGAATGGTCAAATAAAACATTTCCATGTCTATCAACTATTTTAACAATAGCCGTGGGCTCGTTGCGCATTCCTTCATTCGCTAAAGTGCTATAGGCCTTCACCATTTCATATAAGGAAATATCAGAAGTACCTAAGACGATGGACGGGACTTCATTCAACTTACTATCTATTCCTAATTTTCGACTAATTTCTACCACATCAGGAATACCTGTATCAAATAAAATTTGCACAGAAACGGTATTGACAGAATTCGTTAAGGCATCTTGAACCGTCATATATCCCCCATATTTATCTCCTGAGTTTTTCGGGGTCCAATTTTGATGGTCAGCGTATGTTCTCAATTCATTTTCATACAAGTCACATGGTTGAACACCCTTATCAATCGCAGCCAGATAGACAAAAGGCTTAAAAGTAGAACCGACCTGTCTACGACTAGTCACATTATCGTATTTAAATTTCCTAAAATCATTACCTCCCACCCATGCTTTGATAGCACCTGTGTTCGTTTCTATTGCGAGCATCCCTGTATGTAGTAAGCTCAAATAATGCTTTATAGAATCAATCTTAGTATAAAACTCAGAATCAGTCCCTTCCCATGACCAAACTTTTCTTCTATCTCTAGCCGTAAAAACATCAAGTGCTTCTTGCTTACTTTTTCCAGCCTCTAACAAAGCAATGTATTCCGGATGCTTATTTATTTGATTGTCAATAATAGCCGTAGTAGATCCAAACATTTTACCACCTTCCCAACTTTTTTCAAAAATATCCTGCAACTTTCGCATGTGCGAGTGCATCACTTGTTCCGCAGCAATTTGTAATTGATGATCTATAGAAGTATAAATTTTTAATCCATCCCTATATATGTCATATTTAGAGCCATTCGGTTTACTGGTAAAACTCGCCCATTTCTGAAATTCAGTTTTTACATGTTGCTTAAAATATCCTGCAAACTCAACTTGATTATTAGGAGCTTGATAGTCCAAGACTAGCGGTATACCAGCGATCTGTTCTTCAGTTTGTTTCGTTATAAATTCATACTTCTCCATTTGAGAAAGCACCACATTTCTTCGACTCTTAGCTCGTTCAGGGTTGCGTCGAGGGCTATAGCTGGAAGTTGCTTTTAATAGGCCTACTAAAGTAGCTGCTTCTTCCAATAATAGGTCTTTTGGTACTTTATTAAAAAAACGCTTAGCGGCAGTATGCAATCCAAAAGCCCGCTCTCCAAAAGAAATAGTGTTAGAATATAAGACCAATATCTGCTCCTTACTGTACACATCCTCTAATCTTTTGGCAATTTCCATTTCCCGAAACTTATTGAATACGGTACTGATATAAGGGTACCGTTTTCTAGGGTATAGATTTTTTGCCAATTGCTGTGTTATTGTACTCCCACCTCCACTAGAGGCATTTTGTAATAAAATAGTTTTTACTAATACTCTCAACAAACCTCTATTATCAACTCCATTATGCTTATAAAAACGAATATCCTCCGTAGCTAATAAAGCACCTTTATAAAAAAAATTTAAATCTTCTTCCTTCAGGGGTGCTCTGTTTTCTGCATAAAATTTTCCGATTAATTTTCCATCTTTAGAATATAGTTGGGAGGCATAAGGATTTTGAATTTGGGCTAATTCTGTTTTGGAAGGAAGATCATCAATGATCTCGAACGATACTAGCGCTCTACAAAACAGAAAAACTACTAATAACAAGGTGACAAAAATACCTACTGCAATAAGTATTTTTTTCCAAGTACTAAATTGTTGCTGATTATTCATTGAAGTAAACAATATATAAATTTTGTTGAGAATAGTTATTAGACGTATTCCATCTTTAATAGTTACTGTTCTATTACATCCCTCTATATAGAAGTGTTTTTTTTTATAAAAGCATTATTTTATCCTTCTTAAATCCCCTTTATTCTTCTTAATAATTTACGATAGTTTTTAACTGGTCCTCTTTGCTTTCCAGAATAATCAATTTCAATATTCTCGTCTGCTAAGGTTTTGACATTCAAAGAAAGAGGATAAACAAATTCAGGTCTACCGAAGTAATTAATAGGGCCGTATTTGATCGCATATATCTGAATATTTCCATTATCATCTAATCTGACCAATGGAAAGTCTTGCGTATATTCCAAGTAATATTTCACTAACCTATTTTCTTTAATTTCTTCAATTACTGCATTTGAACTTTCTTCAAAAGAAAAAACAATATTTTCTCTTTTATCAAATAAGCTATACGTTCCAAAATAATAACCGTTTTCAGTCTTAGCGATTCCATGCCATAAAATAGAATTTAAAGGAGTCGGAGAAACGATTAATTTTTCATATGCAATATGCTGTTTTTCTAATCCTTCCACAAAGTGATGATTCGCAATTCCTTTTGAAATAAAAGTCCAAGACAAGTAAAGTGTTGAAAAGAGTAGCGTTAGATTGACTAGACGCTGCCTTCCAAGTGCTGATTGCTTTTTAATTAAAAGACCAATTACCCCTATCAATAATATGGATGTATAGATTGGCTCAAACACATGAATATTATTGGTCGAAAACAAATGCCCACTAAAAGGGCTGAATAGTTTAGTGCCATAAGTAGTACACCAATCTAAAAGCGAGTGCGTCATGATTGCTAGGAAAAAGGCAAACATCCATTTCGATTGAGATTGCTGTTGCTTATAAATTCGATGAAATATTGCTCCTAATAGTACACTCAAAATGATGGCTAAAATGATGGAATGCGATACACTCCTATGAACGGTCAAAAATTCTATATCATTGAAAAAAGGCGCAAGAAAAACATCTAAATCTGGAATGGTTCCCGCAACAGCCCCAATCAGTAATGATTTCTTTCCTATTTCTTTGTCCTTTATAACGGCAAAAGTCGCTGCCCCTAATAATCCTTGTGTTAATGAATCCATTTATTTTTTGATTTAGGCAAAGAGTAAGAATAAATTAGCCATTTTAACCTGCCCAGCAAGCCCGTCCGCTTTGCGGTTCACTTGTTCTGCAAGCTCATCCTCTAAGAAGTCCTGAAAAAAGAACCGTAGCCCAGCTATGCTTAGTTTTTCAGCCGCCCATCCGCTTTGC